>DASTGV010000531.1:0-7955 GCA_035718765.1 Nocardioidaceae bacterium | reverse complement strand
CGCGGTCGGGGTACGGGCCGAGCGTCTTGTGGTGCTCGTCGGTGCTGCGTCGTGCCTTGTCGGGTTGGCCCTCGCAGTTCCGCACACGGCAGCCGAGCCGGGCGGTGTTCCCACTCAGCTCGGCGCTCGCCTCGAACGGCTTCCCGCCGGGTCGGCTGTCGTCGTGGAGGACGGATCCGGTGCCTGGTTGGAGTACGCCTTCCCTGATCTGAACCCCACCATCGACGGGATGCTCGACGCCTACCCCGTCTCGTACATGCGCAAGTTCCGCGAGATGCGGGACGTCGAGCCCGGTTGGATCCGCTCTGTTCGTGACTCCGGGGCGCGGGTCGCGGTGCTCCGCGAGAAGTCGCCGCTGTCGATGGCGATGGAGGCTCAGCTGCACTGGAGGGTGGTGCAGAAGGACCGGGAGTGGGTCTACCTAGTGGCACCCCGCTCCTGATGACTCATCTGCGGATGATGACGTACAACATCCTGCTCGGTGGTCGCCGAGGCCAGCCCCTGCACGAGGTCGTGCGTGCAGTCGCGCCGGACGTGCTCCTCGTCAACGAGAGCCCGAAGCGGCCGCTTCTGTGGCGCCGGGACTGCCGGCACCTCGCGGAACGCTGGCACCTGCGGTACGTCGCCGGCGGCCGGTCCGCCGGGTCGAACATGCTGGCCGTCGCATCGGGCGTCGGGGTCAAGGCGGTGCACACCGAAGTGCTGCCCCAGCCGTTCGGTCAGCCTCGACGCGGGGTCGTGGCGGCGCAGCTGCACGTCCACGGCCGGCTCGTCGGGGTCGTCTCGTGCCACCTGAGCCTCGATCGGGAGCGTCGAGGACAGGAGATTGCCCGGGCGATCGAGGTCGCCGACGGACTGCGCGGTCCGGTGATCTTGGCGGGGGACCTGAACGAGCCGCCGGACGGACCGTCGTGGGCGGCGCTGCGGCGGGCCGGCTTCGTCGACCACGGAGGTCGGGACTGGCTGACGTTCCCCTCCGACGCCCCCAAGCGGCGCATCGACGCGCTGCTCGTGCGCGGTGGTGCCGAGGTGCTCCACCACGGGGACCCGGGCGTGGACCTGGACCTGCTCGCGGCGGCCAGCGACCACCGGCCGGTGCTGGCCGAGCTCGAGGTCTAGGTCTAGGAGCGTCGGGTCACGTACCCGTCGACCAGCTCGCTGGCGAGCTGCTCGAGGAACAGCCCGACGTCGGTGACGATGCCGCGCGCCTGGGACGAGCCACGGTCGGCGAGCTTGGTGACGGTGGCCGGGTTGATGTCCACGCAGACCAGCGGGATCGAGGCGGGCAGGATGTTGCCCGTGGCCACCGAGTGCAGCATGGTCGCGACCATCAGGCAGAAGCCGACGTCGGTGAGCTTGGCCCGCATGGCCCGCTGTCCGTCGATGACGTCGGTGTAGACGTCCGGGAGGGGCCCGTCGTCGCGGACGGAGCCGACAAGGACGTACTCCTTGTCGTGCGTGACCAGCGCGTGCATGATGCCGCCGGTCAGCACGCCCCGGTCGACCGCCTCGCGGATCGAGCCGCACTTGCGGATCGTGTTGAGCGCCCGGATGTGGTGCTCGTGGCCGTGCTCGACGCCGCGGCCCTGCGCGAGGTCGACGCCCAGCGACGTACCGAACAGGGCGGACTCGATGTCGTGGGTGGCCAGCGCGTTGCCGGCGAACAGCACGTCGACGTAGCCGGCGTGCACCAGCGCGACCATCGCCGGGGCGGCGCCGGTGTGCACGACGCCCGGGCCGCCGACCCAGAGCACCTTCTGGCCGTTGGCCTTGGCCGCGCGCATCCCGTCGGCGACCTGCCTCACCAGCACGGCCTGGGGCTTCTCGCTGGACACGTCGGACTCCATGAACCCGAAGGACCCCTCGGCCTTGGTGAGCACCGGTACGTCGACCCGGATGCCGGAGGCGCCGGTGACGACCTGCATGCCGACCCGGACGTCGGCCATCGGCAACGTGTACACACGAGGGCTGGTGCCGCTCTCGTCGACGATGAGCCCGCAGTCCATCTCGGGGTTGTCGACGGGCACCCAGCGGCCGGCGAGCCGCACCCGGGTGGCGAGGTTGGTGGTGGAGTAGAAGAAGTCCGGGAACACGCCGTCCTGCTCGCACACGGCGGTCTCGGCCTCCCCGGGGTCGACCTGGTTCACGCCGCGGGTCTGCAGCCGCATCAGCAGCCGCTGGAGCGCCTCGTCGTCCTCGTTGGAGATCGTGATGCGGGCGCTGGAGAGGTCCGCGGCCTCGTGCCCGACGTCGAACCTGTCGATGACCCAGTCGCCGCCGTACTCGCGGATGTCGTCGAGCACGCGCGACAGGATGCCGGTGTCGATGAGGTGGCCGGTGATCTCGACGGTCTCGCTGACGTGCACGGGGCTCCTCGCAGGGGTCGGGGCGGGCGCTCGGGACCTTACACAACCGCGCCGTCGTCGCCGCCCCAGCCGTCGTCCCCGTGCCGCTCCATGGTCGCCACCAGGAACACGAAGCCGCCCACGAACGCGGCGACCAGGCCCATCGACAGCCAGGTGGGGTAGGTCAGGTGTGCGATCACCGCGACCAGCATCGCGAGCGGCGCCCCGAAGAGACCGAGCCAGGCGAGCCGGCGGGCCGGGGTCGTGCTCGGCACCGGCGGCGGCTCGGGGGGCACGAAGTGGCCCTCGTCGCCCCAGGAGTCCCGGCCCTCCTGCTCGCGGGCCTCGTGGGCGTCGAGGTAGCTGCGGTCGAACAAGCCGGCGGCCGCGACCGCGCGGGGGTCGGAGGGCTGCTCGGGCGCCGTGGGCTCGGGCGCCGAGGAGCCGAGCTCGGGACGCTCGCCGTAGTTCTCGACGATCGCGCGCCAGGCCGCGTCCAGGTCGAGCCCGCCCAGGTCGTCGGCACCCCCGGGGCCGTCCGGCCCGTCGGTGCGACCGTCGGGCACGCCCTTGCCGGGCTCGTCGCGGCTGTCGTCGGAGAAGGTCATGGTCCGGTCACTCGTCGGATGAACTGGGCGGACTCCTCGAAGATGATCGGGGCGTCGTTGTCGAGCGTAGCCACGTGGAAGGAGTTCTCCAGCGTCCGCTCGCTCAGATCGCGAGACGAGACCGAGCCACGGATGATCCGCGCCGACGAGGCGTCGACGACGTGGTCCTCGGACGAGAGGAACATCAGCAGCGGCTGGGTCACCCTCGGCAGGTCCTCGCGGACCGTCTTCCAGGCGGTCATCATCGAGTGCGCCGCCTTCAGCGGGGTGCGCGGGTAGCCGTGCTCGTGCACGCCGGGCTTCTTGATGTCGTCCGCGATGCCCGGGAACGACCCCACGAGGTGCTTGAGGACCGGGAGGGCGAGCACGTCCTTGCGCTCGGTGGCCACCGCCGGGTTCACCAGCACGATGCCGGCGACCTCGCGGCCGCGGTCCGCCGCGAGCTGCAGCGCCAGCGAGCCGCCCATGGACAGGCCGCCCACGACGACCTGGTCACACTCGGAGCGCAGCTTCTCGAAGGCCCGCTCGGCCTCGCCGTACCAGTCGGCCCAGCGGGTGCGGTTGCACTCCTGCCAGGTCGTGCCGTGCCCGGGAAGCCGGGGTACGGCGACTCCGAAGCCCTCGCCGGCGAGGTACTGGCCCCACGGCCGCATCGACGCCGGCGACCCGGTGAACCCCTGGACCAGCAGCACGCCCACGCGCTGACCGTGGTGGGCGTCGGGGACGGCGGCGGAGAAGAACGGCTCCGCGGTGGGGTCGATGGCCACGGGTGCTCCTGCTGCGCGGGTGGTGGGTCGGCGGCTTCGGGTGGTGTTGAATGTGCGGGGCGGGTCCGGTGCCGGCGTCGCCCCGTCGAATGGTCGCATGCAGCGGGACCCGAGGCTAGGGTTTCGCTGGCGCACCTGACGGCGGCGGGCCGCAGCGAGGGAGGAGGTCGGTCGGTGTTCTACTGGTTGCTCAAGTGGGTCTTCCTCGGTCCTCTCCTGAAGCTCGTGTTCCGGCCCCACACCGAGGGCGCCGAGAACGTCCCCGACGAGGGCGCCGCCATCCTCGCGAGCAACCACCTGTCCTACGCCGACTGGCTGTTCATGCCGCTGACCCTGCCGCGGCGGGTGACCTTCGTGGCGAAGGCGGAGTACTTCACCACCCCCGGCATCAAGGGCTGGTTCCAGAAGAAGTTCTTCTCCGGAGCCGGCCAGGTCCCCATCGACCGCTCCGGTGCCACCGCCGCCGAAGGAGCGCTGCGGGCCGCGAAGCGGATCCTCGCGCAGGGTGAGCTGTTCGGCATCTACCCCGAGGGCACCCGCTCCCACGACGGGCGGCTCTACCGCGGCAAGACCGGCGTGGCCCGGCTGGCGCTCGAGATGAAGGTCCCGGTGATCCCGATCGCGGTCATCGGCACCGACGCCATCGCGCCGCCCGGCAAGAAGTTCGGCTCGCTGACCCGCCCGCTGGTGCGGTTCGGGACGCCGCTGGACTTCTCCCGCTACGAGGGCCTGGAGAACGACCGGTTCATCCTGCGGTCCATCACCGACGAGATCATGTACGAGATCATGCGGCTCTCCGGCCAGGAGTACGTCGACATGTACGCCAGCCGGGCCAAGGCGCTCGACAAGGAGTCGAAGAAGCCGTCCGCCGACCCCGCGGACCCGGCCGGCCCGGCGGACGCGGGGACCCTCAAAGCCTCCTGAGCATGGCGCGCCTCCTGGCCCGCGAGGGGCTCCTGGACCCCGCGTCCGAGCAGGTGGACACCACCTTGATGCGTGCCCTGGCGGTGCTGCGGTTCGTGGTCGCGGCGTACGTCGTCGCCCTCAACGTGGCCCGCTGGCGGGAGTTCGCGCACCCGGTCGCGGGCTGGGTCGTGATCGGCGTGATCGTCGTGTGGACCCTCGTGGCCGCCTGGGCCTACGAGGCGCCGAGCCGCCGCGGCCTGCCCCTGCTCGTCGCCGACTTCGCCATCGCGGCCGCGACGCTGCTGTCCACCCCGTACGTGCAGAGCGACGCCATGCTCGAGCGGCACGCCTCGACGATGCCGTCGTTCTGGGTGATGACCCCGGTGCTCGCCTGGACGGTGCTCCGGGGCTGGCCCAGCGGGGTGGCTGCGGCCCTGCTGATGTCGCTGCTGGACCTGTCGGTCCGCACCGATCGCACGGGTACGACGTGGGGGAACATCTTCCTGCTGCTGCTGGCCGCCGGGGTCGTGGGCTACTCCGCCGGGCTGATCCGCGAGGCCACCGAGGCGCGCGCGGAGGCCGAACGGATCGCGGCGGCGATGGCCGAGCGGGCCCGGCTCGCACGGGCGGTGCACGACGGGGTGCTGCAGGTGCTGTCGCTGGTGCAGCGGCGCGGCACCGAGCTCGGGGGAGAGGCCGCCGACCTGGGCCGGCTCGCCGGGGAGCAGGAGGTGGCGCTGCGGGCCCTCGTCCAGGGCAACGCGGCCGCCGTCCGTGACCCGTCCGGCACCGGTCGGGGCGACCTGGCGGACGCGCTCGGCCGCCTGGCGTCGCGGACCGTGACCGTTTCCGGCCCGGCGCACCCGGTGCTGCTCGACCAGCGGGTGGTCGAGGAGCTGACGTCCGTCGTACGCGCGTGCCTGGACAACGTGACCCGGCACGTCGGCGCGGACGCGCCGGCGTGGGTGCTCGTCGAGGAGTTGGGGGAGCGGGTCGTGGTCACCGTGCGCGACGAGGGTCCGGGCATCGCGCCGGGGCGGGTCGAGGAGGCGCGAGAGGAAGGCCGGCTCGGTGTGGCCGAGTCGATCCGCGGCCGGATGAGGGACCTGGGCGGCGACGCGGTGCTCACCACGGCGCCCGGGCAGGGCACCGAGTGGGAGCTGACTGTCGGCGGCTGAGCGTCGCCGGGTTCAGGAGCGCGAGGTGTCGCCGGCGCGGGCGCTCGCGTCCTCCTTGACGGCCAGCGGGACCCGGTCCTCCTTGACCGCGAGGTCCACGCGGTCCTCCTTGACGCCCGCCGGCGTCCACTCGAAGTAGTTGTCGAGGTCGTCGACGGAGACCAGGTCGAAGCCGAGCTGGCTGTAGAGCATGGTCGCGCGCTCGTTGCGACGCTCGACGCGCAGCGCGATGGCCTGGCGCTCGCGCGTGGCGTGCTCGAAAAGCTGGTGGAAGATGCCGGTGCCGATCCCGTGGTCGCGGAACCGCGGCATCAGCGTGAGGTCGACCACCTCGAGCAGCGACGCCGACTCGTGCACGTAGAGGCGGCCCGCCGGCTCGCCGTCCTGCACGACGATGTACCGCTGCAGGTCGGGGTACTGGCTCGCGAACCGGCGCTCCTGAGCGATGTGCTGGATGCGGAGGACGTGCTGGGCGAGGTTCTGGTTGGGGAGGGCCGCGACCTCGCTCTCCCAGGTCGTGCTGAAGACGTCGTACACGAAGGCGTCGTCAGCCTCCGTGCACGCTCGCAGACACGCGATGCTCCCCAGCAGATCCATGACCCCACTTCCCTCCGCATGCAGTATCGGCCACCCGCACCGGGAAGTTGAATCTTTCTCGACGGACGATTCGGAAATTTTGGAATCTCTTTCAGGGCGCCGGGCTGGACCGCCGCCAGTCCCTCCTCGGTCTAGCCTGCGGGACGTGACGATCCACACCGACCACCCGTTCGCCGACCCCGAGCCGGGACGCGACCCGGCGCGCCGTCTGCGCGGCCGGCTGGGCGGCGTCGTCACCCTGTGGACCACCGGCAGCGGCGCCGGTCGGGCCGGCCTGACGGTGTCCTCCGTGCTCGTCGCCCCCGGTGAGCCCGCCCGGGTGCTCGGTCTGCTCGACCCGGACTCGGACCTGGCCGAGACGCTGGCCGAGACGGGTACGGCGGCCGTGCAGCTGCTGAGCTGGCGGCACCGCGACCTCGCCGACGCCTTCGCCGGCGTCGCACCGGCGCCGGGCGGTCCGTTCCGGCTCGGGCGCTGGACCGACACCGCGTGGGGGCCGGTGCTCGACGGCGTCTCCGCCTGGGCCGGGATCCGCTGCGAGGAGCCGGGGACGCCGGTCGGGTGGTCGCGGCTGGTCGACGGGGTGCTCGAGCACGCGGAGCTGGGGCCGGAGGAGGCCGAGGGCGAGGCCGACGCGCCGCTGGTGCACCGGCGTGGACGGTACGTCCGCCCGTCCGGGCGTGGGTAGCCTTCGGCTCGAGCCGCCCGCCGTGGGCGGGCGAGACGGGGAGCCGTGAGCGACACCGACAAGATCACCGTGATGGTCGTCGACGACCACCCCATGTGGCGGGAGGGCGTCGCCCGCGACCTGACCGAGGCCGGTTTCGACGTGGTGGCGACGGCGTCCACAGGCACCGAGGCGCTGACCCGCGCGAACGCCGTACGTCCCCGGGTCGTGGTCCTCGACCTGCAGATCCCAGCTCCCACGGGCGTCGAGGTCACCGCCCGGCTGGTGAAGGACGACCCGACCGTGCGGGTGCTGATCCTGTCGGCCTCCGGTGAGCAGGAGGACGTGCTGGAGGCCGTGAAGGCGGGGTCGACCGGCTACCTGGTCAAGTCGGCGTCGCGGGCCGAGCTGCTCTCGGCCGTCGCCCGGGTCGCCGAGGGCGACACCGTCTTCACGCCCGGGCTCGCAGGTCTGGTGCTGGGGGAGTACCGCCGGCTGTCCGACACGCCGGGGTCGTCGGCCAACCCGGACACGCCGCGGCTCACCGAGCGGGAGACCGAGGTGCTGCGACTGGTGGCCAAGGGGCTGTCCTACAAGCAGATCGCGGAGCGGCTGTTCCTCTCGCACCGGACCGTGCAGAACCACGTGCAGAACACGCTGCGCAAGCTGCAGCTGCACAACCGGGTGCAGCTGGTGCGGTACGCGATCGAGCAGGGGCTCGACGACGAGGGCTGAGCACGCTTCACGGTTCCGCTGCGGCGACCGCGACCGGCCAGGAGAATCATCGGCATGCTCCAGGAGAAGCGTTGGCGGCTCGGCCGTCTACCGGCGCTCGACGGCGTTCGCGGCCTCGCGATCCTCCTGGTCATGCTCGGTCACTCCCCGCT
>DASTGV010000530.1:0-4958 GCA_035718765.1 Nocardioidaceae bacterium | reverse complement strand
CGGAGCAGACCGTCGCCGAAGCCGATCTGGCTGCCCGAGAGCAGGGTCAGGTCCCCGCCCCCGAAGAGCACCAGCCCCATCACCATGCCCGTGACGCTGACCGTCAGGGTGGCGGCCAGGGCGAACACGACGATCGCGGCGTACTTCACGCCGAGCAGACGGGCGCGCCCCACGGGCACGGTCAACAGGTAGCGCAACGTGCCGATGTTGGCCTCGCCCGCGACCGAGTCGCCGGAGATGGCGGCCACGGCCAGCGGAAGGAACAGGCCGAGCTCGATGCTCAGCGCGGCCAGGGCCACGAACAGCCCGTTCTCGGTGATCGAGCTGAAGAAGTCCGGGCCCCCGCTGTCCCGTCCGGGTGAGGAGAGCCTGACCGCGACGGCGATCAGGACGGGTACGGCGGCCAGCACGCCCAGCCCGGCGATGTTGCGTCGTCGCAGGAAGATCAGCCGGAGCTCGGAGCGCAGGAACCGGGTCGACATGCTGCGGGTCCGGGGCACGGCGCCCACCTCAACCGCTGACATCGAATCCCTCCCCGGTCAGCCCGACGAAGACGTCCTCGAGCGAGGGGGTGTCGACCCTGAACCCGAGGACCGGCACCCCTTGGTACACGCACGCCGCCACGATCTTCTCCGGCGCGATGTCGCCGAGCAGGCCGACCGCGGACGCGTGCGTGGTGCGCACCTCCCGCAGCCCGAGCTCGCGCATGATGCGGGCGGCCACCTGCGGCTGCTCGGTCTCCACGGTCGCCTGCGTCTCGGTGCCGGCGCGGACCTCGGCCACCGTGCCCTGCACCAGCAGCCGGCCCACGTGCATCACCCCCACGTGGGAGCACATCTGCTCCACCTCCGAGAGCAGGTGGCTCGACACCAGGACGGTGGTGCCCTCGTCCGCGAGGGAGGCGACCAGCGACCGGACCTCCCGGGTGCCCTGGGGGTCCAGCCCGTTCGTCGGCTCGTCCAGCACCAGCAGGTCGCGCTGGCGCAGCAGGCAGCTGCCGATCGCCAGCCGCTGCCGCATGCCGAGCGAGTAGGCGCGGTACCGCTTGGTCGCGGCCGCGAGCAGACCCACCCGGTCGAGCGCGGCGTCCACCCGGGCGCGGGACGTCCGGGGGTCGCTGGTCCGGTCGGCGTCGTCGAGGCGGGCGAGGTTGGCGCGACCGGACAGGTACGGGTGGAAGGCCGGTCCCTCGACCAGCGCCCCGACCCGCGGCAGCACGGCTCCGGCACCGCCCGGCATCGGGCGGTCCAGCAGCCGGACCGTGCCCGCGGACGGCGTGACCAGCCCGAGCAGCATCCGGATCGTGGTCGTCTTGCCGGACCCGTTGGGACCGAGGAAGCCGTAGACCGCGCCGGACGGGACGAGCAGGTCGATCGTGTCGACGGCGACCTGACGGCCGAAGCTCTTCGTCAGCCCGGCCGTCGTGACGGCGGCCGCCGTCATCGGGCCGCGAGTGCCGAGTAGAGCGCCTGCGGAGCGACGGCTCCGACCGCGAGCCGGCCGTCGTCGGTGAGCAGCACCGAGAACAGGCTGCCGCGCAGCAGGTGCCCGGCACCCCAGCTGCCGCTCACCTTCGGGAGGGCGTCGAGGATCCTGGTCGCCGACGAGTCACCCGCCGTGCTGCCTGTGGGAAGGGTGGCCACGACCACCGTGGTCCAGCCGGTGCCGACGGTCTTCGGTGCGGAGACCGACGGACGGTGGTTCGGGGCGCTGTCGGAACGGCTCTGCGCCCGGCCGGGCTCGGAGCCCTGCGCGCCCGACTCGGTCACCTTGGTGCCCGGGGGCGGGTTGAACCGGAACACCGATGCGGGCGGGTTCGACGGGTCGAACGACGTGAAGCCCACCTCGAAGGCCGGCTTGCCCGCACCGCGGGCGAACACCTGCACGCGGGTCGGCACGTGGGTCGTGCCGTCGATCGCGATCCGCACCGAGCCGACCAGCGAGCTCGTGTCCCGAGGCTGGAGCAGCAGCTCGTACGCGGACCGGCCGGCCACGACCGCCGTACCGTCGGTGCTGACCCTCGTCGAGGGCGTGACGGCCTGCAGGGCGGCGTCGGCCGCCTGCTGCGGGGTCAGCGGGGAGGCCGACGCCAGGCTGCGCGGCGCGTCCTGCGTCGCGAGCCGCACCGTGTGGTGGGTGGCGCTCTTGTCCTGGCTGGACCAGCTCCACAGGTCCGTGCCGTTGCGCACCAGGTCGGACTCCCCGAGCGAGCCGAGCAGCGCCAGCCGGACGTGGTTCGGGTCGGCGTACCAGAGCCGGAGGGTGTGCGACCCCGCCACCAGCGACGTCATGTCCGAGCTGCCGCTGCCGCCGACCCCCGGCAGGCTCGGCAGGCCGAGATCGGAGTTCTGCACGATCGTGCCGGAGAGCCCGTCGAGACGGGCCTTCTGCACGTCGACGAGCAGCTGGGCGGCGGTGCGGTGCGGGAGGCCCCCACGAGCGGCGGCCGTGATCATGCCGACGGCGGAGCCGCCCACGGCGAGCAGCACGGCAGCGAGGACGGGGACCAGCCAGCGCAGGGCGGGTCGGTGCTGGAACGGGGTCATGGAGCCAGTCTGCGCCGGGGTCGCTGTGAGATCACTGAGAACCTGTGGGGCGCCTCAGCCGGCCGTGCCAGGCTGGGCCTGTGAGGCTGCTGGTGGTCGAGGACGAGGCCCGGCTGGCGAACGCCCTGCGACGCGGGCTGGTCGCGGACGGGTTCGCCGTCGAGGTCGCGCACGACGGCGCGACCGGTCTCGAGCTGGCCCGGCACGGCGACTTCGACGCCGTGCTGCTCGACGTGATGCTCCCCCGCGTCTCCGGGTACGACGTCGTGCGGACCCTGCGTGACGAGGAGAACTGGGTCCCCGTGCTGATGCTGTCGGCCAAGGACGGCGAGCACGACCAGGCCGACGGCCTCGACTACGGCGCCGACGACTACCTGACCAAGCCGTTCTCCTACGTCGTGCTGACGGCCCGGTTGCGGGCCCTGCTGCGCCGGGCCCCGCAGGCGCGGCCGGCGGTCCTCGCGGCGGGCGACGTACGCCTCGACCCGGCGACGCGGGAGGTGACCGTCGCCGACGACCAGGTGTCGCTGACCCCCCGTGAGTACGGGCTGCTGGAGTACCTCCTGCGCCGGCCCGGGCAGGTGATCACGAAGATCGAGATCCTCGACCACGTGTGGGACGCCGCCGCGGAGGTCACCCCGAACGTCGTCGAGGTGTACGTCGGATACCTGCGCCGCAAGCTGGGGCGGCAGCTGGTCGAGACAGTCCGCGGCGCCGGGTACCGCCTGGCCCCGTGAGCGCGCCATGAGCACCCCGTGAGGCACCCCCTGAGCTCCGCCTGGCAGCGGCTGAGCCTGCGTGCCCGGCTGCTGCTCATCGGGGTGGCCGGCGTGGCCACGGCCCTCGCCGTCGGCAGCGTCGCCCTGTACGGCGTGCTGACCCTGGCCAGCTACCGCACGCTCGACGCCTCCGCGAACGCCACCGCGCACGAGGTCGCGGACCTCGTCGACCGGGGGCGGCTGCCGGACCCGATCCCGGTGACCGGCAGCCAGATCGTCCAGGTCGTCGACTCCCGCGACCGCGTCGTCAGTGCGTCGGCCAACGCCGATCGGCTGACCGCGCTGCTGCTGCCGGGCGAGCGGACGACGGCGCTCAGCGGGGAGCCCGTGGTGGTGCCGGGTTCGCGGATGGGCGGGACGTCCGCCCTGCGGGTGGTGGCGGTGCCGGCGGGTCCGCACACGGTCCTGGTCGCCCAGCAGTTCGACGACGTGGTGCACAGCCAGCACATCCTGAGGACGACGCTGCTCGTGACGTACCCGCTCCTCCTCGCGGTGCTCGCCCTGATCGCGTGGCGGGTCATCGGCGCGGCCCTGCGTCCGGTCGAGGCGCTCCGGTCCTCGGCGGAGCTGATCTCCGGGACCCAGCAGGACACCCGCCTCCCGGTGCCGACCTCCGGAGACGAGATCCACCGGCGGGCCGTGACGCTGAACTCGATGCTCGACCGGCTGGCGGCCGCGCGCGCCCGGCAGCGGGCGTTCGTGGCCGACGCGGCGCACGAGCTGCGCAGCCCGCTCGCCTCGATGCAGACCCAGATCGACGTACAGCAGCGCGTCGAAGGCCCGTCGTGGCAGATGCAGGAGCTCGAGGCGGAGGTCCGGCGGATGACGCGGCTCGTGGACGACCTGCTGGTGCTGGCCCGGCTCGACGCCGACACGCGACCGTCGCCCACCCCCGACGTCGTCGACCTCGCCGCCGTCATCCGTGCGGTGACCAGCGCGCCGGCCGGCCGCGTCCCGGTCACGACGACGCTCGCCGCCGGCGCCCGGCTCCTCGTCCGGGGGCGGCACGACGACCTGCGTCGAGTGCTCGCCAACCTGGTGGAGAACGCCGTCCGGCACGCCCGCACGACCGTCTCGGTCACGGCGCACGAGGACGGTCGTCGCGTCGTCGTCGAGGTGTCGGACGACGGCGCGGGCATCCCCCGCGCGGACCGAGAACGGGTCTTCGAACGGTTCACCCGCCTCGACGAGGGTCGCGCCCGGGACGCGGGCGGCAGCGGCCTCGGCCTGGCGATCGCCCGCGAGGTGGCCCGCCGCGACGGCGGCGACGTCGAGCTGGACGAGTCCGCGGCCGGCGGGCTCACCGCCCGGCTGCTGGTCCGGCGCGGCGACTCGCGCTGAGCTCCCCCGAGCCGCCCGCCACGACCCGCCCCGGCCGGGTAGTCCGTGACGGAATGGCTGAAAAATCCCACCAAATTCAGCCACTTCGTCACGGACTACCCCGCCGTGTCCACAGGGTTGCGGTCTCGGTCCGGCTAGGGAGAGGTCGGCTCGGGACCGGGTGGGGGTGCCGGGGTGAGGCGGGCCGAGGTGACGTACGAGGCGACCACGGCGACGATGATCAGCGGGGTCAGGGTGAGGGCGTCGTTGGCCAGCAGCAGGGCGGGGAGCAGCACCGAGACCATCGGCATCC
>DASTGV010000529.1:0-2267 GCA_035718765.1 Nocardioidaceae bacterium | reverse complement strand
CGGGGCCGCGGACGCGGACGCAGAGTCGACCAACACGCCCTGGGCCGGTCCGGTTGCGATGTCCTTACACGACCTTCCGGGGGCCGCCGGCTCAGCCGGCCCGGCCGACCCGCGCCTCGTCGTCCACCCAGGCGTCGCGGGCGTCCACGGCCAGGTCGGGGTTGTCGCTGAAAACCCCGTCGACGCCGGCGTCGAGGAAGGACCTCGTCTCCGCGGCCAGGGGCCGTCCGCCGCCTTCGCGCCGATCGGCATCCTGCTCGGTTTCGCCGCGGTCGTGACACTGGTCGCCGTACGCCTGTTCCGCTGGGAGGCGGACTAGGGGCGTGTTGGTCGACTCTGCGTCCGCGTCCGCGGCCCCGCATCCCGACCGGCGGCGCTCGCCGCTCGGCGCAGCACGCTGCGCTCTCGCGGCTCGGCCTTGCCGGACCGGGCGCGGATGCCACGCCCGCCACGGACGCAGCCTCTCCCAACACGCCCTAGTCTGGACGTATGGAACAACCACACGTCGTGGTGCTGTTCGGTGCCACCGGGGACCTGTCCCGACGCAAGCTGCTGCCCGGGCTGCTCCACCTCTACGAGGCCGGGCTGCTGCGGGACTGCCGGATCGTCGGCACGTCGCTGGACGACCTCGACACCGAGCGGTTCGTGAAGCTGGCCCGGGACGCGATCGACGAGTTCAGCCGCCCGTTCGACGAGTCGTGCTGGGACGACTTCTCCAAGCGGCTCTCGTTCGTCCGGCAGAGCGACGGCCCCGAGGCGCTGGCCGCGGCGGTCGAGGAGGCCGAGAAGCAGCTCGCCGCCGAGACCGACTCGGACGAGCCGATCCAGCGGCTGCACTACCTGAGCGTGCCCCCGAAGGCCGCGCTGACGGTCGTGCACCAGCTGGCGGACGCCGGCCTGGTGGAGCGGTCCCGGATCATCATGGAGAAGCCGTTCGGGACCGACCTGCCGTCGGCGAAGAAGCTGAACGGCCGGCTGCACGAGGTCTTCGCGGAGGAGCAGATCTTCCGCATCGACCACTTCCTCGGCAAGGAGGCGGCCCAGAACATCCTGGCGTTCCGGTTCGCCAACGGCCTGTTCGAGCCGATCTGGAACCGCAACTTCATCGACCACGTGCAGATCGACGTGCCGGAGACCCTCGGCCTGGAGATGCGGGCGTCGTTCTACGAGTCCACCGGTGCCTTCCGCGACATGGTCGTCACCCACCTCATGCAGGTGCTGGCGTTCATGGCCATGGAGCCGCCGACGTCCCTGGCGCCGGGGCCGATCAGCGACGAGAAGCTCAAGGTCTTCCGGTCGATGCGGCCGCTGGAGCCGCACAACGTGGTGCGCGGGCAGTACGCCGGCTACCGCGACCTCGACGAGGTGGCCGACGACTCCGACACCGAGACCTTCGTCGCGCTGAAGGTGGAGATCGACAACTGGCGCTGGGCCGGCGTCCCGTTCTTCCTGCGCACCGGCAAGAAGATGGCCGAGGGGGCCCGGATCATCTCGATCGCGTTCAAGGAGCCGCCGCGGACGATGTTCCCGCAGGGCTCCGGGGTGGGTGCCGCGGGGCCGGACCACCTGACCTTCGACCTGGCGGACCAGTCCCGGATGTCGCTGTCGTTCTACGGCAAGCGGCCGGGTCCGGGCATGAAGCTCGAGAAGCTGTCGATGCAGTTCGCCACCCACGAGACCGGCAGCTCGAAGTCCGTGCTGGAGGCCTACGAGCGGCTCATCCACGACGCGATGCGCGGCGACCACACGCTGTTCACCACCGCGGACGGCATCGAGCAGCTCTGGGACGTCTCGCACCAGCTGATCAACGACCCGCCGCCGGTGCGCGGCTACTCGCCGGGCAGCTGGGGGCCGAACGCGATCCACCAGCTGGTCGCGCCGCACGCGTGGCGGCTGCCCTTCGAGCGCACCTGGCGCCGGCCGAACACCACCGCCGAGTGACCACGCGCGAACGCCCGCCCTCCTGTGCGGAGGGCGGGCGTCCGTCGTACCGGGCTCACGCCTCGGGCATCAGCAGCCACGCCACGATGTAGGCGACGAAAAGCGAGCCGAAGCCGAAGATCGTGCCGAGCACGACCACCAGGCGGACCAGGTTCGCGTCGATGCCGGCGTACTCCGCGACACCTCCGCAGACCCCGGACAGCCAGCGGTCGTCACGGCTGCGGACCAGCCGTCGGGGTGCGGCGTACGGCGCCTGGTAGCCGGGCTGGCCGTAAGCGGGGGTCTGCGGCGGGTAGCCCTGGGGCTGGCCGTACTGGTCGTAGCCC
>DASTGV010000528.1:0-3944 GCA_035718765.1 Nocardioidaceae bacterium | reverse complement strand
GCGGGCCTGGGACAGCCCCGAGGCGGCCAGCAGGCGCAGCCCGGTGGTGGCGAGGTGCCGCACGCCCGGGAGCGTGACCACGCCCATGGCCTGGTGGAAGAAGGGCAGCGTGACCGCCCGGATCGCCGGGGTCACCTCGGGACCGAGCCCGCCGGGGGCGACGAGCACCATCCGCTCGGTGCGCTCGGGGAACTGGTAGGCGAACTGCATCGCGACGCCGCCGCCGAAGCTGTGCCCGACGACGGTCACCTTGTCGATCCCGAGCACCGTCAGAAGGTCCCGCATGCCGTTCGCGTAGCCGCCCACGCTGTAGTCGGCACGGGGCTTGGCCGACTGGCCGTGGCCGAGCAGGTCGGGGGCGATCACGGTGTACCGCCGGGAGAGCGCCGCGATCACCGGGAGCCAGGTCGTGTGGTCGCAGCCCAGCCCGTGCAGCAGCAGGAGAGCCGGGCCGCTGCCCGTCTTCACGAACGCTCTCTTGTGGCCGTGGATGGTGAGGTACTGGACCTCGATCGGCTTGGGCATGCAGCTCCTCGTGGGTGCGTTCGGCGACTCTAGCGACAAACGGCGGGTGAAATCAGCGTGACCCCTTGTGTTCCGGACGAAACAGACCGTTCGGACAGGTTTCCGCCGGTCCAAGCCGGTCCAATCCGGACCCGTCGGTCCGGGCCGGTCCAGGCCACTGCGCGCGCACCCGCCGCCCGGCTCGTCGTACGCGTCCGGCCCGACCTCACTAGGCTCGACGTATGAGCGGGACCACGGCCGGCGGCCCGGCGCGCGACCGGGAGCAGATCGCCCGGCGGCTGCAGCAGTCGGTCGGCACGCTCACCACCTCCACCGTCACCCGCATGGAGCGGGACATGCCCTGGTTCCGGCGGCTCTCGGCCGAGGACCGGTCCTGGATCGGCGTGATCGTGCAGGCCGGCGTCAACGCTTTCGTGGCGTGGTACCGCGAGCCGGACGGCTCCGCCCCGGTGACCGCGGAGGTGTTCGGCGCCGCTCCCCGAGCCCTGACGGGTGTTGTGAGTCTCCACCAAACGGTCGAGATGGTGCGACTCACCATCGAGGTGGTCGAGGAGAACGCCGCGGAGGCGGTCGGCGAGGAGGACGCCCCGTCGGTGCGGGACTCGATCGTCCGCTACGCCCGGGAGGTCGCGTTCGCCACCGCCGAGGTGTACGCCCGGGCCGCGGAGATGCGCGGCGCCTGGGACGCGCGGCTCGAGGCGCTGGTGGTCGACAGCGTGCTGCGCGCGGAGGCCGACGAGACCGTGCGCTCGCGCGCCAGCGCCCTCGGCTGGGAGTCCAAGGGCGCCGTGGTCGTGGTGCTGGGACGGGTGCCGTACGGCGAGGCGGCCGGCCGGGCCCGCGAGTCGATCATCGACGACGTACGGCGCTCCGCCCGGCACGTCGGCCTGGATGCCCTGTGCGCGATGCAGGGCGACCGGATGGTGGTCGTGCTCGGGGGCGTCGACAACCCCGACAAGGCAGGCGCCGCCGTGGCGGAGCACTTCGGGGAGGGCCCCGTGGTCGTGGGACCGGTCGTCCCGGACCTGGTCCATGCCAGCATCTCCGCGCGTGCCGCGACGGCGGGGCTGCGGGCGGCCCCCGGGTGGCCGGACGCCCCGCGGCCGGTGACGAGTGACGACCTTCTCCCCGAGCGGGCGCTGTCCGGCGACGGGCACGCGCGGCGGCAGCTGGTGCAGGAGGTCTTCGTGCCGCTGACCGAGACCGGCTCCGCGGTGCTGGAGACGGTGTCGTCGTTCCTGGACCACGGTGGCTCGATCGAGGGCACCGCGCGGGCGATGTTCGTGCACGCGAACACCGTGCGCTACCGGCTCCGGCGCGCCGCCGAGGTCACCGGGCTCACCCCGAACGACCCGCGCCACGCCTACACCTACCGGGTGGCGCTGACCCTCGGTCGGCTCACCGTCCCGGACTCGACGCCGCCCGCCGGGCTGTAAAGCCTGTTTGTAGGGTTCCTACAAGAACCGGCCCCCACATTTCGTGAGTGCCGAGCACGCGGTCACCGGCCGCGGCGCGACAGAGTTGAGATGTGCTCGCCATCGTCGCTCCCGGCCAGGGGGCCCAGACCCCCGGCTTCCTGACCCCCTGGGTGGAGAACCCGGTCTTCCGCGACCGCCTCGTGTGGCTGTCCGCGGTCGCCGGCCTCGACCTGGTCCACTACGGGACCGAGGCGGACGCGGACACGATCCGCGACACCGCCGTGGCCCAGCCGCTGCTGGTGGCCTCGAGCCTGCTGGCCGCCCTGGAGCTGTTCCCGCACCCCGCCGACGCGTTCGAGCAGGTCGGCGCCGTGGCCGGGCACAGCGTGGGCGAGCTGGCCGCCGCCGCCGGTGCGCGGGCCATCACCGCCGAGCAGGCCATGGTGCTGGTCCGCGAGCGCGGCCGCGCGATGGCGGAGGCCGCGAAGAGCACCCCGACGAGCATGACCGCCGTGCTGGGCGGCGACCGTGACGAGGTGCTCGCCAAGCTCGCCGAGCACGGCCTCACCGCCGCCAACGACAACGGGCCCGGCCAGATCGTCGCCGCCGGCACCGTCGAGCAGCTCGCGGCCCTCGCCGACGACGCCCCGGCCAAGGCGCGGCTCGTGCCGCTGTCGGTGGCCGGCGCCTTCCACACCGACCACATGCAGCCGGCCGTCGAGGTCCTCGGCACGCTGGCCCGCTCCGTGTCCACCCACGACGCGCGGATCCCGCTGATCTCGAACCGGGACGGCCAGGTCGTGCACGACGGCCGCGAGGTGCTCAAGCGGATCGTCACCCAGATCAGCTCCCCGGTCCGCTGGGACCTGTGCATGGAGACGCTGCTCGACCTCGGCGTCACCGGGATGCTGGAGATGCCGCCCGCCGGCACCCTGACCGGCATCGCCCGCCGGGCCATGAAGGGCGTCGAGACGTTCGCCCTGAAGACCCCGGACCAGCTCGACGAGGCCCGTCAGTTCATCCAGAAGCACGGCGGCGCCTCGATGCTGGACACCAACCCGACCTGGCGGATGCTGGTCGCGCCGACCAAGGGCACGTTCCACCAGACCGCCGACCTGCCCGAGGGCACCACCATCGCCCCCGAGGCGCGGATCGGCGCCGTGCAGAGCCGCCAGGACGAGTTCGCCGTGACCGCGCCGTACGGCGGCACGATCGTCGAGTGGCTCGTCGAGGACGGCGACATCGTCTCCCCCGGCCAGCCGCTGATCCGCCTCCACCCGGAAGGGGTGAGCGCATGACCGCCACACTCAAGCCGTCGCCCGGCGCCCGGGAGGCCAAGCTCTTGGGCATCGGCACCTACCGCCCGTCGCGGGTGGTCCCCAACTCCGAGATCGTCGAGGCCATCGACTCCAGCGACGAGTGGATCCAGCAGCGCTCCGGCATCAAGGAGCGGCGCTTCGCCGGGCCCGACGAGAGCATCCAGATGATGTCGGTGGCCGCGTCCCGCCAGGCCATGGAGCGGGCCGGCATCGAGGCGGCGCAGGTCGACTGCGTGATCGTCGCGACCGTGTCGCACATGCTGCAGACCCCGGCCATCGCCACCGCGATCGCCTACGAGCTCGGCACCGACAAGGCGCCCGCCTTCGACATCTCGGCCGCCTGCGCCGGGTTCTGCCACGGCCTCGCGCTCGGCTCGGACATGGTCCGCGGCGGCAGCGCCAAGCACGTGCTGGTCATCGGCGTCGAGCGGCTCACCGACATCACGAGCCTCAACGACCGCGGCACCGCCTTCATCTTCGCCGACGGCGCGGGCGCCGCGGTGATCGGACCCTCCGACGAGGTGGGCATCGGCCCGGTCGTCTGGGGCTCCGACGGCGAGCAGTTCGACCTGATCCGTCAGACCGAGGACTGGCGCGACGTGATGACCCAGGACAAGCCGGCGATGCCGCACCTGGTGATGCAGGGCAGCGCGGTGTTCCGGTGGGCGTCCTACGAGATGGC
>DASTGV010000527.1:0-4075 GCA_035718765.1 Nocardioidaceae bacterium | reverse complement strand
TGTCGGGCGTCAGCTCGTGCTGGGCGGTGACCCAGTCCACCGCGTGGTCCACCAGGTCCTCGGTCAGGTGGTAGCCGTCCTCGGGCAGCCGGTCCGGCTCGACGGGCGTGGTGCCGTCGTACAGCTGCGGGTACCAGTGGTTCATCTCCGCGCCCATGAAGCCGTAGAAGCGGCCGAAGCCCTCCCCGGTCGGCCAGCGCGTGAACGGCCCCGACGTGTTCACCTCGACCGGCGGCGTCTGGTGCCACTTGCCGAAGGCGGCGGTGCTCCAGCCGTTGCCGGACAGCACCTGCGCGAGGGTCGCGGCGCTGGCCGGCCGGTAGCCGGTGTAGCCGGGCTGGTCGGTCGCCATCTCCGACGTCACGCCCATCCCCACCGAGTGGTGGTTGCGCCCGGTCATCAGCGCCTGGCGGGTGGGCGAGCACAGGGCCGTGACGTGGAACCGGCTGTAGCGCAGGCCGCCCTGCGACAGGCGCTCGGCCGTCGGCATCCGGCACGGTCCGCCGTACGCGCTGCTCGCCCCGAAGCCCATGTCGTCGACGACCACGACGAGCACGTTGGGCGCGCCCGGCGGCGGCCGGGTGGCGCGCACCGGGCCGCGGCGTACGTCGATCGGGAGCCGGGTGCGGTCGGGGTGGTCCACGAGCACATTGTCGACGCCGCTGGGACGGTTACCCGGTGCGGCGTGCCGGTGGCACCGGGAGCGGCTCGCAGATCGCCCGGACCCGCCGGGTGGCCAGGTCGATGACCAGCCGGGCGGCCGGCGAGAGCTCGGCGTCCGTCCGGTGCACGACCGCCATCGTCTCGTAGGCGCGCGGTCGCAGCGACACCCAGCCGATGCCCGGCGCCAGCCGGGGCGCCACCTGCTCGACGGCCCCCCGCGGCAGCACCGAGTCGGCCAGCCCGAGCCCGACCACCTCGACGGCGGTCTCGACGTCCTCCACCTCGATGCGGGTGCGCGGCGTGTGCCCCGAGCGCTGCAGCGCCTCCCGGAGCAGGCGACGTGCGGAGTCCACCTCGCGCCAGCTGGTCTCGGCCATCACCAGGTCGGCCCGCGCGAGCTGCGCGACGGTGACCGGGCGCTCGAGCCGGGACGGGTCGCTGCTCAGGTACACCAGCTCGTCGCGGGCCACCGGGGTCACGGTCATCCGCTCGGTGGCGACCGGGATCGCGATCAGGGCCGCCTCCAGGCGCCCGCGGCGCAGGTCCTCCTGCACGGCCGCGGAGTTCTGGCCGACGAGCTCGACGCGGACGCCGGGGTGCAGGGCGAGCACGTCGGCGACGAGCTGGGCGCCGAAGTAGAGCCGCGCGGTGCCGAAGGTGCCGAACCGCACGGTCCCGGTCACCATCCCGGCGACCGCCGAGACCGCCTGCCGGCCGGCTTCGACGGAGGCGAGCGTGCGCTCCGCGTGCGGGCGCAGCGCCTCGGCGGACTCGGTCGGGATCACGCCGCGCCCGACCCGGCGGAACAGCGACGCCCCGAGGCTCTTCTCCAGCAGCCGGACCTGCTCGGACACCGACGGCTGGGCGTAGCCGAGCTCGTCTGCGGCGGCGGTGAGTGAGCCGAGCTCGTAGGTGGCCAGGAAGCACCGGAGCTGGTGGATCGAAGTCATAGGCATTCCCTTGGTCAGAGCCAGGAAAGAGAGGCTACCGCTAGAGGTGTGGTCGTCCCTAGCCTGGATGCAGGACGGGCCACCAAGGCCCGGACGACACCGAGGGAGGAGCCTTCCCATGTTCGACCACCACTGCCCCGCGTGCGGGAAGCGCCAGCTGCTCTTCCCCTCGCAGATCACCCAGATCGTCAACGACGAGCAGGGCATCGTCGTGCTGCTGACCTGCTGGTGCGGGGAGCCGGCGGCGATCCGGACCGGGGCGTCGCGCCCCACGGACCGGGCGCACGTGCTGGCCTCCTGACGGCTCCAGCAGAAACCGGCAATCCGCCTCGCGGGGGTGCCGGGCTGCGCCATCCTGGTGCGGTGGAGGTGGCGGACCCGCGGGCGGTGCAGCGGCGGCTGCAGGAAGCGGTGCGCGACGACCGGGTCGACCTGCACTACCAGCCGGTGGTGGACCTCTCCGACGGCGCCACCGTCGGGGTCGAGGCGCTCGCCCGGTGGCACGACCGCGAGCTGGGTCCGGTGCCGCCGGACCTGTTCATCCCGCTCGCGGAGAGCAGCGGCCTGATCGTCGACCTGGGCCGCCGGGTGCTGGAGCGGGCGTGCCGCGAGGCGACGGCCTGGTCGGACCACCCGGACGCGGACCTGGTGGTGGCGGTGAACGTCTCCCCGGTCCAGCTGCGGGAGCCGGGCTTCGTGGACGACGTACGCCGGGCGCTGCACGACAGCGGACTCCCGGCCGAGCGGCTGTGCCTGGAGGTGACCGAGACCGCGATCGTCACCGACGTGGGCCAGGCCGCCGACACGCTGCGCCGGGTGCGCGAGCTCGGCGTCACGCTCGCGCTGGACGACTTCGGGACCGGCCACTCCTCGTTGACCCTGCTGCGCAACCTGCCCCTGCAGTCGGTGAAGATCGACCGCTCCCTGATCTGCAAGGTCGCCACCGAGGCCCAGGACGCCGTGCTCGTCCAGCTCGTCGTGGACGCCGCGCACACCCTCGGCCTGCGCGTGTGCGCGGAGGGCGTCGAGGAGCTCGAGCAGGCCCAGCAGCTGATCTCGCTCGGCTGCGACACCGGCCAGGGCTGGCTGTTCGGCCGGCCCGCTCCCGCGGCCGACGAGCCGGTGCGCCCCCTCGGCGACGACGGCCCCTCCTGGCTGCGGGACACGGCCCCGGCGCCGGTCGCGCTGACCGGCAGCGACGACCTGGTCGTGGTCGCCGACCGGCACCGCCGGGTGACCTACGTGTCCGCCTCCTGCCGCCGGGTGCTGGGCCTCATGCCGTCGGAGGTCATCGGCCGGCCGCTCGGCGACCTGCTCGGGCACGGGCACGACGAGGGCCCGGTCACCTTGCGGGTGGCGCACAAGGACGGCGACGACCGGTGGCTGCGGGGCGTGGTGCAGCCGCTGTACGACGCGTCCGGCGACGTGCGCGAGATCCTGTCGGTGCTCTCCGACGTGACCGCCGGCGTGCTCGGCGACAAGGCGCTCGCCGACAGCGAGGAGCTGTTCCGCAGCGCGTTCAGCGGCGCCCCGATCGGCATCGCGCTCAGCGACTTCGACGGCCGGTTGCTGCGGGTGAACCCGGCTCTCGCCGCCCTCCTCGGCCGGTCCGCCTCGGAGCTGCTGGAGATGTCGGTCTCCGACATCACCCACGACGACGACCTCGGCACCGACGCGGCGAACCTGGAGGAGGTGCGCGCCGGGAAGGTCGACCGGCACCGCGTGCTCAAGCGGTACCTCCACGCCGACGGCCACCCGGTCCCGGTCGAGGTGTATGCCGCGAGCGTGCACTCGGCGGACGGCGAGCCCTACTGCGTCGTCGCCCACGTCCTGCCGGCCTAGCCGCTCAGCCGGGCACCAGCCCGCCCCGCACCACCGGGTACGACGGGACGCCGGACGTGACGAGCGCGAGCAGCGCGTCGAGGTCGACGTGCTCCTCCAGCGCGTCGGCGACCAGGTCCAGCCGCGCCTCCCGGGCCCGCGGGAAGGACACCGACTCGTCCGGTGCCGCACCCACCTCCCGCAGCCAGGCCCGGCGGAACGCGTCGCCCTCGAGGCAGCCGTGCCACAGCGTCCCGAAGACGTTCCCGCACCGCACGCCGCCCGGGAACGGCTCGCCGGCGTCCACGGCGACCCGGCCGTGGTGGATCTCGTAGCCGGCGACCGCCACGCCGAGGGCGGTCCCGGCCGGCAGTCGCAGCACCTTCTCCGGGGTGAACTCGGTGCGCACCCCCAGCAGGCCCAGCCCCTCGACGACGGCGCCGGGCTCGCCCTCGACGCCGTGCGGGTCGGCCACGGTGCGCCCGAGCATCTGGAAGCCACCGCACACACCGAGCACCGCGCCGCCGCGCCGCGCGTGCGCGACCACCGCGTCGGCCAGTCCCCGCTCCCGCAGCCAGCACAGGTCCGCGACCGTCGCGCGGGTGCCCGGCAGCACCACGACGTCCGCCCCGGACAACGCG
>DASTGV010000526.1:0-6617 GCA_035718765.1 Nocardioidaceae bacterium | reverse complement strand
TCCCGACCGGCGCCAACGGCCAGCAGGTGCTCGACGCGGTCGCCGACGTCCGGGTCGAGAACCAGCTGACCTGCGGCATCGACGGCTACCCGGTCAAGGGCTGCTCGGTCACCGTGAAGAACCCGCCGGCCGCGTCCGCCGAGCAGAACGTCAGCTTCACGCTGCCCAAGACCGCCGCCGCGAAGTCCGACGCCGGCGCCACCCAGGCCGCCCAGCAGTCCGACGGCAGCGGCTTCCCGTGGACCCTGGTGGCGGTGGTCGTGGTCGTGCTGGTCCTCGCCGGCGCCGGCCTCGCCGTCGCGCGCCGCGGCCGGAACGCCTGACGGGCCGTCCGTGCGCGCCGTCGACCGCCTCACGTTCCCCCGGAGCCTGCATCCGGGGGCGTGGTGGCTGTGGGCGGTGGCGCTGGCGGCGGCCGCGAGCCGCACCCAGAACCCGGTGCCGCTGGCGATGATCCTCGCGGTCACCGGCTTCGTGGTCGCCGCCCGGCGCAGCAGCGCCCCCTGGGCCCGGTCCTACGTCGCCTTCCTCAAGCTGTCGCTGGTGGTGATCGTGGTCCGGATCCTGTTCCAGGCGCTGCTGTCCACCGGGGCGCAGGGCCCGACCGTGCTGTTCACGCTGCCGTCGCTGCCGATGCCGGAGGGCAGCGGGCTCAAGCTCGGCGGCGAGGTCAGCCTGGAGGCGGTGCTGCGGGCGTTCTACGAGGGCCTCCAGCTCGCCACCATCCTGTGCTGCGTGGGCGCGGCGAACGCCCTGGGCAGCGCCCGGCGGCTGCTGCGCTACGTCCCGGGGGCGCTCTACGAGGTGGGGGTCGCCTGCGTGATCGCGCTGACGTTCGCCCCGCAGCTGGTCACCGACGCCGCCCGGGTGCGCGCCGCCCACCGGCTGCGCGGCCGCAACGGCACCGGCGTGCGCAGCCTGCGCCGGCTGGCGATGCCGGTGCTGGAGGGCGCCCTGGAGCGGTCGGTGGACCTGGCCGCGGCGATGGACTCCCGCGGCTACGGCCGTACGACGGACGACAGCAGGGTCTCGCGACAGGTCACGGGGGCGCTCGTCTTCGGGGGGCTGCTCGGCGTCTGCGTCGGGATCTACGGCCTGCTCGACGGGACCGCCTCGGCCTGGCTCGGCCTGCCGATGCTGGTCGCCGGGATGGTCGTCGCGGCGGCCGGCCTGCACCTCGGCGGCCGGCGCAGCGGCCGCACCCGGTACCGGCCCGACCCGTGGGCGCTGCCGGAGTGGCTGGTCTCGGCGTCCGGGGTCGTCGCGGCCGCGGCGGTCTTCGTCGACGTGCACCTCCACCCGGAGGCGTTCTTCCTCGCCAGCGTGACCGAGGTGCCGCCGGTCCCGCTGCTCTCCGTCACCGGCATCCTGGTGGCCGTGCTGCCCGCGTTCGTGTCCCCGCCGCTGCCCGCGGCGACGGCTCCTGCCGGCCCGTCGGGGAGCCGCGCGGTCGAGACCGAGCGGACGGGGGTGGCCGCATGATCCGATTCGAGGACGCCGGCGTGACCTTCGCCGACGCCACCGAGCCGGTCCTCGTCGGGGTCGACCTGACGATCCCCGAGGGCGAGCTGGTGCTCGTCGTCGGCCGCACCGGCTCCGGCAAGACCACGCTGCTGCGCACCCTCAACGGGCTGGTCCCGCACTTCTCCGGCGGCACCCTGCACGGCCGCGTGGTCGTGGACGGCCGGGACACCCGCACCCACCGGCCGCGCGACCTGGCCGACGTCGTCGGCTACGTCGGCCAGGACCCGCTCGCCGGCTTCGTCACCGACACGGTCGAGGACGAGCTCGCCTACGGCATGGAGTCGCTGGGCCTGGCCGCCGACGTGATGCGCAAGCGGGTCGAGGAGACGCTCGACCTGCTCGGGCTCGCCGAGGTCCGCAACCGGCCGGTGGCCGACCTGTCCGGCGGCCAGCAGCAGCGCGTCGCCATCGGCTCGGTGCTCACGACGCACCCGCGGGTGCTGGTGCTGGACGAGCCGACCTCGGCGCTGGACCCGCTCGCCGCCGAGGAGGTGCTCGCGACGCTGCAGCGGCTGGTGCACGACCTCGGTCTCACCGTGGTGCTGGCCGAGCACCGGCTCGAGCGCGTGGTGCAGTACGCCGACCGGGTGCTGCTGGTCCCGGGCGGTGCCGCCCCCGTCGTGTCCGGCACCCCGCAGGAGGTGCTCCGGGACGCGCCCGTCGCCCCGCCGGTCGTCGAGCTCGGCCGGATCGCGGGCTGGTCCCCGCTCCCGCTGTCCGTGCGGGACGCCCGGCGGCGCGCCGTACCCCTGCGGGAGCGGCTCTCCGACGCCGAGGCGCCGGAGCCACCGGCGGCGCCGGGCGACACCGTCGCGGGCGTCGAGCACCTCGTCGTGTCCTACGGGCGGCTGCCCGCCCTGCGCGGGGTCTCGCTCGAGGTCGGGCGCGGTGAGACCGTCGCGCTGATGGGCCGCAACGGCGCCGGCAAGTCGACCCTGCTCAAGACCCTGGTCGGGATGAAGCGGGCGACCGGCGGACGGGTCGAGGTCGACGGCCTCGACCCCGCCGACCTGCGGCCGTCCGCGCTGGTCCGGCACGTCGGCCTGGTGCCGCAGGTGCCCGGTGACCTGCTCTACGCGCCGACGGTCGGCCGCGAGTGCGAGCACGCCGACCGGGACGCGCGCGTGCACCCCGGCACCACCCTGGAGCTGTTCCGCCGGCTCTCCCCCGGCGTCCCCGTCTCCCAGCACCCGCGGGACCTGTCCGAGGGGCAGCGGCTGACGCTCGCCCTGGCCGTGGTGCTGGCCGGCCGCCCGCCGCTGCTGCTGCTCGACGAGCCCACCCGCGGGCTCGACTACACCGCCAAGCACCGGCTGGTGGAGATCCTGCGCGACCTCACCGACGAGGGGCACGCTGTGCTGCTGGCCACCCACGACGTGGAGCTGGTCGCCGAGGTCGCCACCCGGGTGCTGGTGATGGCCGACGGCGAGCTGGTCGCCGACGGGCCGACCGCCGACGTGGTGGTCTCCTCCCCCGCGTTCGCGCCCCAGGTCGCCAAGGTGCTCGCGCCGCAGCGGTGGCTGACACCGACCCAGGTGGCGGTCGCGCTCGCGTCGACCGAGGCGGTGACGCCGTGAACCTCGTCCCGGTGCGGCTGCGCTCCGCCCTCGCGCTCGCCTCGGTGTTCGGGGTCGGGGTCGTCGCGTTCGGCTGGCCGTTCCTCACCCAGCCCGGCTCCGCGCTGGACACCTCGCACTCCGGCGACGCCCCGATGGTGTTCGTGCTGATGCTGCCGCTGCTCGCCGCCGTGGTGCTGGCCGAGCTCACCTCGGGCGGCATGGACGCCAAGGCGGTCGCGATGCTCGGGATGCTGGCCGCGGTCGGCGGCGCGCTGCGGGCGCTCGGCCCCGGCACGGCCGGCCTCGAGCCCAGCTTCGCGGTGATCATCCTGGGCGGCCGGGTGTTCGGCCGTGGCTTCGGCTTCGTGCTCGGGGCGGTCACGATCTTCACCGGCGCGCTGCTGACCGGCGGGGTCGGCCCCTGGCTGCCGTTCCAGATGATCGCCGCCGGGTGGGTCGGCTTCTTCGCCGGCTGCCTGCCGCCGACGCGCGGGCGGGTCGAGGTGGCGACGCTGGCGGCGTACTCCTTCCTCTCCGGGCTCGTCTTCGGCGCGGTGATGAACCTCTGGTTCTGGCCCTTCGCGTCCTACGGCCCCGAGACGTCGTTCGTCGCCGGCGACCCGTTCGCGGCCAACCTGCACCGGTACGGCGTCTTCTACGTGACGACGTCGCTGCCCTGGGACCTCGGGCGCGCGGTGCTGTCCGCCGTGGTGCTGCTGCTCGCCGGGTCGGCGCTGCTGCGGGCCCTGCGACGCGCCTCGCGGCGGGCGGCCTTCGACGCGGTCGCGGCGTTCGAGTGAACCTCACCCTGCTCGGCACCGGGGCGGCCGACGGCTGGCCGAACCCGCACTGCGGCTGCGCGTCCTGCGCCGGTGCCCGAGCCGGCGGCGCCCTGCGCGGGCAGACCTCGGCACTGCTGGACGAGACGCTGCTCCTCGACTGCGGGCCGGAGACCCCCCAGGCCGCGCAGCGCGCCGGGCTGGACCTGACGAGGCTGCGGCACGTGCTGCTCACCCACGCGCACCCCGACCACTGCGCACCGGCCTTCCTGCTCTTCCGGGCCTGGGTGTCCGACGCCCCGCTGGACGTGCTCGGCCCGCCGGAGGTGGTCGAGCAGGCGCGGATGTGGGTGGCGCCGGACTCCCCGGTGCGCTTCGTCGTCGTCGCCCCCGGGGAGCGGCACACGCTCGGGGCGTACGACGTCCGGGTGCTCGCGGCCGCGCACGGGGTGCCCGGCTCGTGCGTGCTCTACGACGTGACCGGCCCCGGCGGGCGGGTGCTCTACGCCACCGACACCGGGCCGCTGCCCGAGGTGACCGTGGACGCCGTCGCCGGGGCGCGCTTCGACGTGGTGCTGTTGGAGGAGACCTTCGGCGACCACGTCACGCACGGCAGCGACCACCTCGACCTGAGCACGTTCCCGGACCAGCTGCGCCGGCTCCGCGAGGCCGGGGCGGTCACGCGCGGGACCGACGTGGTCGCCGTACACCTCTCGCACCGCAACCCGCCCGACCTGGCCGCCCGGCTGGCGCCTTGGGGCGCTCGGGTCGTCCCCGACGGCACGACGCTGGGCGCGCGGCGGGAGCCGGCGCCGGTGGGCCGCACGCTGGTCATCGGCGGTGCCCGCTCGGGCAAGTCGTCGGCCGCCGAGTCGCTGCTCGCGGCGGAGACCTCGGTGACCTACGTGGCCACCGCCTACCCCGCCGAGCACGACGACGAGTGGTCCGAGCGGGTGCGCGGGCACCGGGACCGGCGGCCGGCGCACTGGTCGACGCTGGAGACGACGGACCTGGTGCCGCTGCTCGGGTCCGACGGCGAGCCCCTGCTCGTGGACTGCCTGACGCTCTGGCTCACCCGCGTCCTGGACGCGCACGACGCGTGGGACGACGACGTGTGGGCGGCACGCGCCGAGAAGGCCGTCGCGGGCGAGGTGGACGCGCTCGTCGAGGCCTGGCGTACGACGGGCCGCCGGGTCGTCGCGGTCACCAACGAGGTCGGCCAGGGCGTGGTGCCCGACACCGCCGCCGGCCGGCGCTTCCGGGACGTGATGGGCCGGCTCAACACGGCGGTCGCGGCCGTCACCGAGGACGTGCTGTGGTGCACGGCCGGCCGGGTCACCCGGCTGTGAACGCGCTCCGTCTGGCCCTCGGCACGCTGACCGTGCTGCCGGTCCGTCCGCCCACCGCCGTCGACCGCCGTACCGCCGGGCGGGCGATGGTGCTGGCCCCGCTGGTGGGGCTGCTGCTCGGGCTGCTCGTGGTGGCGGTGCTGTGGCTGCTCGGCGGCGGGTCGCTGCTGGTGCTGGGGCCGGGGGTCCACTACCTCGGCACCGTCGGGAACGCCTCGACGCACCTCTCGTCCTTGTCGACGCTGGTCGCGGGCGCCGTGGTGGTCGCCGTCCTGGCCGGGCTCACCCGCGGGATGCACCTCGACGGGCTGGCCGACACCGCCGACGGTCTCGGCGCCGGCCGCGACGCGGACCGCGCGTTGGAGGTGATGCGGAAGGGCGACGTCGGCCCCTTCGGCGTGGTCACCCTGATGGTCGCCCTGCTGCTCCAGGTCGCGTCGGTCGAGCGGCTCGTGCAGAGCCCGTTCGGCCTCGCCGCCCTGGTCGCGGCGCTGGTGCTCAGCCGGCTGGTCCTCCCGGCGCTGTGCTCGGCCGGCGTCCCGCCCGCGCGTCCCGAGGGGCTGGGCGCCACGGTGGCCGGCACCGTCGGCCGCGGCTCCCTGGCCGCCGCGGTCGGGCTGGCCGCGGTGCTGCTGGTCCTCGTCGCGGTGGTCGTCCACGTGGCCGGGCCGGGGCACGGCGTCACGAGGCTCGACGTCCCGTCGCTGTTCGCGGACGCCCGCCTGCACGTCGTGGCGCTCGTCGTCCTGCCCCTGCTCGTCACCGGCCTGTTCGCCCGGCACTGCGTCCGTCGCCTCGGCGGGATCACCGGTGACGTGCTGGGCGCCTGCGTCGAGGTCTGCTTCACGGCCGCGCTGCTGGTCGCCGCGATCTGAGGTTCGCCGGACGCGACGCCGTCCCTCACCTACAGTGTTCCGCGACCTCTCGGGGGTGTTCACCTTGCTCGGCTCGCACCATGTCCGCACCGGGACCGTCGCGGCACTCGCGGCCTCCCTCCTGCTGCTCGGCAGCCCACCCGCGCACGCGGACGGCCCCACGGGCGTGATGCTCGTGGCCCACCGTGGCGCCGTCGACCACGCGCCCGAGAGCACCCTGGCCGCTCTCGACCAGGCCGTCGCCGACCGCTCCGACCGGGTCAGCATCGACGTGCACCTGACCCGCGACGGGGTGCCGGTGGTGATCCACGACGGCGACCTGCGGCGTACCACCAACGCCGAGCAGGTCTTCCCCGGCCGCTCCCCCTGGACCGTCTCGGACTTCACGCTGGCGGAGCTGAAGAGCCTGGACGCGGGCAGCTGGTACGGCGCGGGCGGGTACACCGGCTCGCGCGTGCTCACCCTGGACGAGGTGCTCACCGAGCTGGCCGCGTCGCCGGTGACCCTGATGGTCGAGGCCAAGACCCCGTC
>DASTGV010000525.1:0-5415 GCA_035718765.1 Nocardioidaceae bacterium | reverse complement strand
GGGCCGTCGTGAGGAGACACCATGAGCATGTCCCAGACCCAGCTGCTGCTCGAGCTGGAGCCGGTGGTCGAGGCCAACCTCAACCGGCACCTGTCGATGGCCAAGGAGTGGTTCCCGCACGAGTACGTCCCGTGGAGCCAGGGCCGGGACTTCGACGGCCCGCTCGGGGGTGAGGCCTGGGCCGTGGAGCAGTCGCAGATGTCCGACGTCGCGCGGTCCGCGCTGATCGTCAACCTGCTGACCGAGGACAACCTGCCCAGCTACCACCACGAGGTCGCCACGCTGTTCGGGCGCGAGGGCGCGTGGGGCGACTGGGTGCACCGCTGGACCGCCGAGGAGGGCCGGCACGCCATCGCGATCCGCGACTACCTGCTCACCACGCGCGCCGTCGACCCGCAGCAGCTCGAGCGGCTGCGGATGGACCACATGTCGGTGGGCTACACCGCCATGCACGACGACATGATCCGGAACCTGGCCTACGTCTCCTTCCAGGAGCTGGCCACCCGCGTCTCGCACCGCAACACCGGCCGGATCACCGGCGACAAGATCGGAGACCAGCTGCTCGGCCGCGTCGCCGCCGACGAGAACCTGCACATGGTCTTCTACCGCAACCTGCTCGGCGCCGCGCTCGAGCTGGACCCGAACCAGACGATGCGCGCGATCGCCGACGTGGTGACCACCTTCCAGATGCCCGGCACTGACATCGCCGGCTTCCAGCGCAAGGCCGTCGAGATGGCGATCGCCGGCGTCTACGACATCCGGCTGCACCGCGACGACGTGGTGGCACCGGTGCTGCGCTTCTGGAACGTCTTCGAGATCGAGGGCTTGGACGCCGAGGGGGAGCAGGCGCGCACGGAGCTCGCCGACTTCATGGCCGAGCTGGACAAGCAGGCACTGCGCTTCGAGGACAAGCGGGACGCGCTGAAGGCGCGGATGGCGGCGCGCTCCTCGTAAACCGGTCGCGGCGGCCCTGCTCCGCTGGGAGCATCCCCGCATGCACCTCGTGTTCGTCTTCGGGCCGCCGGCCGTCGGCAAGATGACGGTGGGCCGTGAGATCGCGGCCCGCACCGGGTACAAGCTGCTGCACAACCACATGACCGTCGAGCCGGTGCTCGACGTGTTCCCGTTCGGCTCCCCGCCGTTCGGCCGGCTGGTCTCCGAGTTCCGTCGCCGGATCCTCGAGGAGGCCGTCCTGGCGCTCGACGGGCTGGTGTTCACGATGGTGTGGGGCCTGGAGCTGCCCGAGGACCGCGTGCTGGTCGCGTCGTACGTCGACCTGGTGGAGGCCGCGGGCGGCCACGTCACCTTCGTCGAGCTGTACGCCGAGCTGGCCGAACGCCTGGCCCGGAACCGGACCGAGCTCCGGCTCGCCGAGAAGCGCTCGAAGCGCGACGTGGACTTCTCCCACGGCAACGTGCTGGAGCTGGAGCGCTACGTGATGAACACCCGGCCCGGCGTCCGCACCGAGGCGAGCGCCGTGCTGGACGGTCGCCCGCACCTGCGCATCGACAACACCCACCTCTCCGCCGCCGACGTGGCCACCCAGGTCGTCTCGTCGTTCCGCCGACCCGTCACCTAGAAGGCAGGGTCAGCGGCGTGTCGCACAGGAGGTGACGGGTCGCGCGGGCGGGCTCAGGGCCGGGACCGGAGCCGGGGCTTCTTCTCCAGCCCGGCGAGACCGTGCCAGGCGAGGTTCACCAGGTGCGCGGCCACGACGTCCTTCGAGGGCTTGCGGGCGTCGAGCCACCACTGCCCCGTCGTGCCGACCATGCCGACGAGCATCTGGGCGTACATGGGGGCGGCCTTGGTCTCGAAGCCGCGGGCCCTGAACTCGGCGGCCAGGATGTGCTCCACCCGGGAGGCGACGTCACTGATGATCGACACGAACGACCCCGAGGCCGAGCCGATCGGGCTGTCCCGGACCAGGATCCGGAAGCCGTCCGAGGACTGCTCGATGTAGTCCAGGAACGCCAGCGCCGCCTGCTCCAGCAGCAGCCGCGGGTTCCCCGCCGTGAGTGACTCCTGCATCATCCCGAGCAGGCTGCGCACCTCGCGGTCCACGACGACGGCGTAGAGCCCCTCCTTGCCGCCGAAGTGCTCGTAGACGACCGGCTTCGAGACCTCCGCGCGCGCGGCGATCTCCTCGATCGACGTACCGTCGAAGCCGCGCTGGGCGAACAGCGCACGGGAGATCGCGATCAGCTGCTCGCGCCGCTCCGCCGCCGTCATCCGGCTGCGGACGGCGCGGCGGGGCCGAGGCTCTTCGGAGGGTGCGCTCACGTGGTCATCCTTGCAGTGCCGGGCGACCCGTCATCTCCTGCGCGACGCGCCGGTGAAAGTGCCGAGTAGCTGACGGGTCGGCGTCAGGCGGCGGTGGGGACGTCGGATTGGGTCTGGTTGCGGACCAGCTTGGCGTCGATGCGCTCCTTGACCGGCCAGCGCACGTCGCGCACCCAGCCCAGCTTCTCCATCGCCCAGATGACCCGAGCCGAGGTGTCGACCTGGCCGCGGAGCACGCCGTGCCGGGCGCAGGTCGGGTCGGCGTGGTGCAGGTTGTGCCAGGACTCGCCCATGGAGGGGATGGCCAGCCACCAGACGTTCGCGGACTTGTCGCGCGAGACGAACGGCCGCTCGCCGAGCGTGTGGCAGATCGAGTTGATCGACCAGGTCACGTGGTGCAGCAGGGAGACCCGCACCAGCGAGGCCCAGAAGAACGCGGTCAGCGCGCCCTGCCAGGACCAGGTGAGGAGGCCGCCGGCGACGGCCGGCGCCACAAGGGAGACGACCACCCAGAAGGGGAACTGTCGCGAGATCCGGACGATGTCCGGGTCCTTCATCAGGTCGGGCGCGTACTTGCGTTGCGGGGTCTGCTCGGGATCGAAGAGCCACATCATGTGCGCGTGCAGGAAGCCCTTGGTCAGCGCCCTGACCGAGGTGCCGTAGCGCCACGGCGAGTGCGGGTCGCCGTCGCGGTCGGAGAACTTGTGGTGCTTGCGGTGGTCGGCCACCCAGCGCACCACCGGCCCCTGGATGGCCATCGAACCGGCGATGGCGACCGCGACCTTGACGGCGCGGTTCGGCTTGTAGGACTTGTGGGTGAACAGCCGGTGGAAGCCCACGGTGATGCCGTGGCCGGTCAGCCAGTACATGACCACGGTGATCAGGACGTCGGTCCAACCCAGCCAGCCGCCCCAGGCGACCGGGATCGCGGCCGCGACGGCGAGGAACGGCACGATGATCAGTGCGCCGAGCACGATCTGCTCCTTGCGCGACTGGGTGTCACCGCCGAGCGTCGCACTGACCTGCTCCAGGTCGGGGTCGGCGGTCCGCACGTCGGTCGCGGTGGCTGGGGTCATCTACGGACATCCTTCGAGGCATCGGGGGCTACCTACGCCACCGTAACCTACGCAACCGTAAGTTGCCACCGCTTCGGGGTCCGGCACCGCCGGCGGCGGCCCTGCGTAGGCTGTCCCGCACCGATCCCCGGATCGTTCCCCGGTTGGTCTGTCGGCAGGGCCCGCCGCACTTTGAATGCGGACAAAGCGACGTAGGTTCGACTCCTACCCGGGGAGCCGAGCGTCCCGTGCCCCCGACCGTGCAGGAGAGAACGTGACCGAACCGGCCCCGCACGCCCGTCCCGCAGCCGTGGTGGTGCTCGCCGCCGGCAGCGGCACCCGGATGAAGTCGAAGCTGATGAAGGTGCTGCACCCGGTCGGCGGGCGCAGCATGATCGGCCACGTCCTCACGGCGGCGCTGCACGTGGAGCCGGCCCACCTGGTGGCCGTGGTCGGGAACGGCCGCGACCAGGTCGGTCCGCACATCCTCGAGCAGGTGCCGAGCGCGCTGCTGGCCGTGCAGGAGACGCAGGAGGGCACCGGGCACGCCGTACGCATCGCGCTGGACGCGCTCCGCGCCGCCGCCGGTACGACGGACGGGGTGATCCTCGTGATGGCCGGCGACACCCCGCTGATGGAGGGCGAGACGCTCACCGGGCTGGTCGACGCGCACGCCGCGACCGACCGGGCGGTCACGGTGCTCACCGCCGAGGTCGAGGACCCCTTCGGCTACGGCCGCATCCTGCGCGACGAGACCGGGGACGTCACGGCGATCGTCGAGGAGAAGGAGGCGACGCCGGAGCAGGCCGCCGTCCGCGAGATCAACAGCGGCGTGTTCGCCTTCGACGGGGCGTTCCTCGCCGGCGCGCTGGGCCGGATCACCAACGACAACGCCAAGGGCGAGTACTACCTGACCGACGTCGTGCACGTCGCCCGCCAGGACGGCCGCACCGTCGGCGCGCACCGCATCGACGACGTCATGCAGACCGAGGGCGCCAACGACCGTGCGCAGCTGGCCGGCCTGGCCGCCGAGCTGAACCGCCGGGTGCTCGACCGCTGGATGCGCGCGGGTGTCACCGTGGTGGACCCGGCCACGACCTGGGTGGACAGCGACGTGGTGCTCGAGCGGGACGTCACGATCCTGCCCGGCGTGCAGCTGCTCGGCGCGACCGTGGTGGCCGAGGACGCGGTCGTCGGCCCCGACTGCACGCTCAAGGACGTGGAGGTCGGCCGCGGCGCGAAGGTCGTGCGCACGCACGGCGAGCTGGCCGTGATCGGGGAGGGGGCGACGGTCGGCCCGTTCTCCTACCTGCGCCCGGGCACCGAGCTCGGCGCCGGCGGCAAGATCGGCGGCTTCGTGGAGACCAAGAACGCCCGGATCGGCGACGGTGCGAAGGTGCCGCACCTGTCCTACGTGGGCGACGCCGAGATCGGCGAGGGCTCCAACATCGGCGCCGGCACGATCTTCGCCAACTACGACGGGGTCACCAAGAACCGCTCCCGCATCGGCCGGCAGGTGCGCACCGGATCGCACAACGTGTTCGTCGCCCCGGTCGAGGTCGGCGACGGCGCCGCGACCGGCGCCGGGACCGTCGTACGGCGCGACGTCGCCCCCGGCGCGCTCGCGGTGTCGTCCGGGCCGCAGCGCGAGATCAAGGACTGGACCCTTCGCAAGCGGGCCGGAACGCCGATGGCCGAGGCGGCCGAGGAGGCGCAGGGACGTGCGACGTCTCACACGGACGGGCCCGGGTTGGAGAACGACACCGTCTCCGGGGCAGAATCCGAGTAGCCCCTCTTCTTCCCATTCCCAGGAGCGCCCGTCGTGAGCGGACTGAAGCGGACCACCGAGAAGAACCTCATGGTCTTCAGCGGCCGCGCGCACCCCGAGCTGGCCGAGGAGGTCGCCGAGCAGCTCGGCACCGGCCTCGTGCCGACCTCGGCCTACGAGTTCGCGAACAGCGAGATCTACGTGCGCTTCGAGGAGTCCGTCCGCGGCTCCGACGCCTTCGTGATCCAGAGCCACACCGCGCCGGTCAACGAGTGGATCATGGAGCACCTGATCATGGTCGACGCCCTCAAG
>DASTGV010000524.1:0-2464 GCA_035718765.1 Nocardioidaceae bacterium | reverse complement strand
CTCCCGGGGCTCGACGCCGACGCCGTCGCGACGCTCCGGCGCGACGGCGTGGGCGTCGTGGTGGTCGGCGGTCCCGACGACCTGCTCGGCGGCGAGTCCGACCGGCTGCTCCGGCTCGGGGTCTCCCGTGTCCTCCCGGCGACCGGGCTCGACCCGCTCGCCGACGCCGTGCTGCACGCGGGCCTCGACGCCGGCATCGACACCGGGCGCGGCAGGCCGACCGCCCCCGAGCCCGCCGACGACACCGGTCCGGCCGCCGGTGAGGACGCCGGTGAGGACGCCGCGCCGCGCGGCCGGCTGCTGGCCGTGTGGGGACCCGCGGGCGCGCCCGGCCGGACCACGGTCGCGGTCGGTGTCGCCGCCGAGCTGGCCCGCGCCGGCCACGCGACGTTCCTGCTCGACGTGGACCCCTACGGCGGCGCGGTCGCGCAGCACCTCGGCGTGCTCGACGAGGTCTCCGGGCTGCTCGCCGCCGCCCGCTCGGCGAACTCCGGCCTGCTGGACATCGACCGGCTCGGCGCCTACGCCCGGCAGGTCGCCGACGGGCTCCGGGTGCTCACCGGTCTGCCGCGCGCGGACCGCTGGCAGGAGGTCCGGCCGGCCGCGTTCGACGGCCTGCTCGACCTCGCCCGGCACCTCGCCGGGCACGTCGTCCTCGACACCGGGTTCAGCCTCGAGGCCGACGCGTCCGACCCGTTCGGCGGGGTCGCTCCGCAGCGCAACCAGACCACCCTGGCCGCCGTACGCTCCGCCGACGAGGTCCTCGTGGTCGGGGCCGCCGACCCGGTCGGCCTGGCCCGGCTGGCCCGCGGCCTGGTCGAGCTGCGCGACCTGGTGCCCGGGGTGCGGCCCCGGGTGGTGGTCAACCGCACCCGGTCCTCGCTGGGCTGGAGCGACCGCGAGATCCGCGGCATGGTCGAGGGCTTCGTGACCCCGCTGGACGTGCACTTCCTGCCCGACGACCGGCCGGCCGCCGACCGCGCGCTGATGGCCGGTCAGAGCCTGGCGGAGACCGGTGACTCGGAGCTGCGCGCGGCGCTCACCGCGCTGGCCCGGGCCGTCGCGGGTGACCCGGCACCACCGGCCGCAGGTCGCGGGCTCAGGCGCCGAAGAGCAGGTAGAGCCCGGTGACGGTGTAGAACACCATCACGAACAGCAGCGGCAGCTGGCCGGTGAGCTGGTGCCGCTTCGGGAGCAGCTTCACGGCGCGGTCGTGCGCCGCGACCACGCCGAGCACGTGCCCGGTCACCACGGCCAGCACCTTGACGACCGCCAGGAACGTGGGGTGCGTCGAGATCCAGTACGACACCTTCCAGTCCGCGGTGCCGAGCAGGTTCCAGCCCTTGCCGAGCGGGTCCGAGAGCTGCACCACCGTCTGCTGCCCGACCTCGACGAAGTAGCTCAGGTAGTGGGCGACGACGTAGCCGACGACGATCGGCACCACCGAGTGCGCGAACCGGTCGGGGAGCGTACGGCGGCCGAACCCCTCCTGCACCCCGGTCGACATGGTCGCGGCCGCGAAGGACACGCCGACCACCGTGCAGAACACCAGCAGCGCCAGGAAGTCGAGCCAGGTCGAGGACAGGCTGGACGACTGGGTGAACCGCAGCCACTCGTTGGAGTCCTTGAAGCTGTCGAAGGCCGTGCTCCCGAACAGCACCGCGACCACGCCGACCAGCCCGCGGTCCGGCGGCACCCCGTCGAGGTTGCCGAGCGGGCTGCGCAGGACGAGCGTCCCGTCCGCCGTACGCCCGAACACGGAGAGGTGACCGACCAGCGTCGAGTACACCTCGAACGGGTCCGCCTTCTCCAGCCACTCGCTGCCGAACACCGCGGCGCCGACGATGGAGATCGCCAGGTAGGCGGCGAACCACAGCCGCACCGGCGAGAGGTACGTCGAGCCGGGGTACACCAGCTCCAGCCACACGAACGCCAGCAGGCCGAGCGCGGCGGGCCACATGCCCACCCACCGCGGCAGGGTGGCGATGCCCTCGTCGGGCCGGCCGCCGGTGAGCCGCGAGAACGCGAGGTGGATGGTGCGCACCGGGCTGACCGCCCGGTAGAACGGCCCGAACAGCAGCGACATCGGGACCAGGCCGACCCACAGCAGCACGTAGACGACGCCGAAGGTGGGGTTGAGGAGCAGGTCCGGCCCGGCCACGGCGGCCCAGACGACGTAGCCGAAGAACACCAGGCCGAGCCCCCGCAGCACCAGCGCGAACGCGGGGCTGTCCACGAGCGAGGCCAGCCAGGCGGGAGCGGGTTGGGACCGCTGGGTTATCTACTGGAGCAAAGTCGAAAAGTCGTGTGATGGTAACTTTGACTGGAGCGCGACCGATCCGGTCGTCAGCGCGGAGGTTGCGCAGGGCCTAACAATCGACGCGGTTCTCCTCGCTACACCCGTCTGTTTTGCCACCTCGACCGCGAGCCCTCAGGATCTGTCGGGACTTCCCCACGGCGGTCT
>DASTGV010000523.1:0-7701 GCA_035718765.1 Nocardioidaceae bacterium | reverse complement strand
GCCAGCGGCGCGCTCGACGCCGACCCGGACGCCGCGGCGCGCGCCACGTCGTCGGCCCGGATCCTCGTGGCCGCCGGCACGGCCGCCCGGACCTGAGGCGCTTTGGGTCGCCGTACCCGCGCAGCCGCCCGGACGTGCTCGACCGGCTGCGTCACGAGGCCTGGGTCACCGCCGGTGCCGCAGGGTGACGGTGGCGCCGAACCAGCCCGAGTTGTCGGCGGTCAGCTTGTCGTTCACCCCGAGGAACAGCTCGCCGGACTTCCGGATGGCGAGGGTCCGATCCGCCCCGACGGCGAGCACCCGCGCCGGACTGGTCCGGCCGAGTGCGCCGGGGGTCGACGCCTCGCCGATGGTGGCGACGAGTGCCTCGTGGTTGACCCGTCCGGCGATGCTCAGCTGACCGGGGTGGGGCGTCGTCAGCCCGCCGGGCGGCACGGCGTGGTAGCCGGGGCGCCGACTCGGCCGCACCAGGCCGAAGGCGGAGATGTCGACGCGGTCGCCGGGACGGACGGAGAGCCCGGTGTCGGTCCAGAGCGGGTCCCGGCCGTCGACGGTGAGGGAGCGTACGACGGTCCCGGCCGATGCCGCGGCGACGGGCCGCTGACCGGCCCGGGCGGGTCCGCCGTCGCCTCGCGTGACCAGCCCCGTGACCAGCAGGGCCACCAGGACGACGCACGCGACGGCCGCGACGCCACCGGCCCAGACGGCGGCGCCCGGGTCACCCGGCGGACGAGGCTCGGCCACCCCCGGCGGCAGGTCACGCCCGGCCGGCTGCCGGTGCGCGAGCACGTGGAACACCACGGGCAGGAGGAACGGCACGAGGAAGAGCCCGAGCCAGTCCCACAGCGTGTTGCCGGTGAAGCCCGTCCACGTCCAGCCGAGCAGGTAGCCGCCCGTGACCAGCACCCCGAGGGTCGCCCCGGCCAGCGACTCGGCGACCACCCACCGGCGCCGGTGCCGGTCCCTGCTCTGCACCCACACCGGCAGGAGCGCCAGGGTCAGCGGGAGGACCGACATCTCGAGCCAGTCCCACAGCTTCCGGGTGCCTTCCTGGCCGCGGTACCCGGTCCAGGACCAGTGCAGGACGTAGCCACCGACCAGGACGACGAGCAGCGCCGTGAGGATCGGCGCCGCCACGAGCAGGTGCGTGACCAGCGGCGGTAGCCCGCGCCGGCGACGGGGGGCCTGCTCGGGAGGGGCGGCGGCCGCGTCCGGCGGGCCGGTGCTCGCGGCTGTACGACGTTGCATCGGCCCTCCGCATCCGCTGCCGGGGGATGCATCCCGCACGCAGCAGCAGCGCTGCCACGAGCGCACCCCGTCGGGAGACCGACCGTGCTGTGCGGCCCTGGTCCCCGTCAGGACGCTAGGCAGCCCGGCCGTCGAGCCGACATAGCCAATGCGGGTCAATCTCGGCCCGGACTGCCGGTGTCACGGCATCGGCAGCCCGAAGGCGGACGACATGCTCGGCGCGCCCACGGCGTTGTTCAGGTGCGGCGTACCGACGACGTCCTCGTAGAGCCGGGTGAGGCTGTAGTGGGTCAGCGGCGTGCTGACCACGTGGCCGCTCTGCGAGGGGTGGATCACGACCGTCAGCACCGTGTTGCCCTGGGACTTGTCGTCCTCGTCGGCGGTGAGCACCACCGCGAGGTGGCCGGACTGCCAGTCGGGACCGGCGAAGATCTTCTGCATCCGGGTCTGGAACCAGCTGTCGGCCACCGACAGCGAGCAGTCGTGGGCGTCGTTGCACAGGTCCGGCACCACCATCCCGACGTTGGGCAGGGTGCCCGCCGCCGCGTCCGTGGCCAGCGCCGTCTCCGGGACGTCGTAGGAGGCGCACGGCGTCCGCTCGGAGGCCGGCGTGAAGTACGGCCACGGGTTGTGCTTGACGGCGTAGCGGCCGGTGTTGGACATCATGCAGCTCGACGTCATCCCGTCCGCGTAGACCTTGGCGGTCTTCCCGGCGGTGACCGCCTGCCCGAAGACCGAGGAGCCGTCGAGCGGGTGCGAGGACGGCGGGTTGTCGTCGGTGATGCCGTAGGTCTGCCCGCTCGCGATGGCGATGTAGTTGGGCAACGACGGATGGGTGATGGCCGTGTAGCTCGTGGCGTAGCCGTACTGCTTGGCCAGGCTCGCGGTGTACGGCATCCCGGCCTGCATCTGGGAGAGCGAGTGGTTCTCCTCCACGAAGACCAGCAGCTTGGTCACCGCGCCGGCCGGCGGGGCCGGGGTCGTCGGGCTCGTGGTCGCGGTCGGGCTGGTGGTCGCGGTCGGGCTGGAGGTCGCGGTCGGGCTGGAGGTCGCGCTCGTCGTGACCGTCGGGCTGGTCGTGGCGGTCGGGCTGGTCGTGGCGGTCGGGCTGGTGGTGGCGGTCGGGCTGGTCGTGGCGGTCGGTCCGGCCGTCGGACCGGCGGTAGGTCCGTCGGCGGCCAGCGTCAGCGAGGGGGGCGTGCCGCCTTCCCGGGACCCCAGCTTGAGGTTGGTCGAGGACGGGGTCGTCAGCGTGAGCGTGACGTCGGTGTCCGGTGCCATGGGGCAGGCGGTCAGGTCGATCGGGATGCTGACCCGCTGCCCGGCGGAGACCGGTCCGGACGCTCCGCAGGTGGCCGCACCGGGTGCGGGGGCGTTCTGGTAGTCGATCGTGGACTCGGTCCAGCCCGACGCCGCCGGGTGCACCACGAACCCGCGGGACTGCTTGCTGAGCGCGGTGACGGCCAGGGTCGCCGTCGTCGGCGGGGCCGACCCCACCCGGAACTTCAGGTACGTCGTCTTCACCGGGCTGTCGTCGGTCAGCACCGCGGTCGACGTGCCGAAGTTGGCCGATGGCTTGTCCGACTGCACGTAGCTGTCGGCCGTGGGCGCCGTGCTGGTGGGGAGCGGCGTCGGCGAGGCGGTGGGGGAGGACGTCGACGTCGGTGAGGACGTGGTCGTGGTGCTCGTGGGTGACGACGACGTCGTCGTGGTGGCCGGGGGCGAGGTGGCGGTCGCGCCGTACGCGTCGTGCATGGCGTCGATGTAGGTCCCTCGGCCGTCGGAGGTGGCCCACTCGGTGGCGGACTCGACGGCCGTGCCCTCGCCCCACTCGTTGAAGGAGGTCACCAGCTGCCAGCGGGCTCCGGACGCGACCTGGTCGGCGAGGTTCTGCCGGAACCGCGCCGGGTCCCGGGTCAGGCGCGGGGTGGACTCGGCGTGCTGGTAGAAGCCCGGGCTCACGTTGTACGAGTACGGCAGGTGGCTCTGCACGGCCGAGGCGGGGCCGTACTGGTGCCACGAGGACGGCTGGTCGGCGCAGGTCGCGTACCCGGAGAACACCTTCATGTTGACGTACCAGTCCGTGAAGCCGTTGGTCGCCTGCTTCCACTTCGAGACGGTGGCGCAACTGGAGGTCGCCGGCGCGGCGTTGTAGACGAAGATGACGGGCTTGCCGTCGACGTGCAGGAACGCGCCCGGGTTGGCCTTCTCGTAGCCGGCCAGGTAGGCCAGGTCGGACTGGATGGTCGCCAGGGACGTGTCGGACTGTCCCTCCTTCTCGTAGTACGGCGTCACGGTGAGCCCGTGGGCGGCGGCCGCGGACATGAGAGCCGGGAAGCGGGTCTGCTCCCGGTGCGTGCCCGGCCCCCACCACGACGCGATGACCGCGTCCTCGCCCGCGTAGGCGAGGTCGGCCATGTGGTGGTCGAGCACGGCCGTGTCGTCGGAGGAGTACTGGCCCAGCGACGGGTGGAACTTGTCGTCCGCGTGCCAGGTCTCGGTGAACCAGGGGTAGTAGAAGGCGGCCCGGACGGGAGTCGCCGCGGCTGCCGGCGACGAGGTGACGGCCGCCCAGGTGACCAGGGCGGACCCGACGAGCCCGAGGACGACGAGCAGGGAGCCGAAGGAGGAGGGGAGCGCCCGACGCGAGAGGTGGACGGACGGGCGGCGGCGGGCGGCGCGGTGGCGCGCCGGGAGCGGCTGGGGCATGGGTGAGTCCTGGCTTCCGTTGTCCAGATCCCCCCGGTTTTCGATGCAGTTCCCCTTATGTCGGCATCGCGAAACGCGAACCGTGGGTGGTCTGGTCAGGCACCCGCGCCCGCCGGACCGCTTCGGCGGATGGCCCGACCGGGCGGGTCGGCGTGGTCGGGCCGGGTCACGAGCCGGCCCCGGATCGCCCAGACGAGATGGTCATTCCTGACCTTTGTGTCCCGACTTGCCGTGCCGCGCGACACCGGGGGTTCTACTCGGGAGCAGGACCCGCGGGTTCGACGGGGAGGTGGGGCAATGTCGGTGGTGTTCGCTGAGTGCGGCGGCGTCGTGGTGGGGATCGGCGCCCGGGGCAGGCGATGGATGGCACGACCCGAGGGCCGACGATGGCGTCTGGAGTACCGCGACGCCGGCCAGGCCATCGCGACCTACGTGGGCACCTACGGGAGCCTGACGGCGGCCAAGGAACGGGCCTGCAGGAGCGCCTGACGCCGGCGGGTCAGCAGGTCTTCCAGAGGCCGCGCGGCGCGGCCTGGGCGGCGGCCTCCGCCCGGCGGTAGTCGGCGGTCCGCTGGAACGGCACCCCGTGGTAGACGTACACCCGCGCGTGGCCGAGCCAGACCTGTCGGCGGTTGACCTGGACCCCGTCGCGGGTCCGCGTGATGTAGCGCAGCGCCCGTCCGAAGCGGTCGGTGCTCGCCTGGGTGGTGTCGGACACCAGCCGCACGCGGGTGCCGACGGGCAGCATCCGCCTCATCGCCGCGGACGCGGCGGGCCCTCCGCACTCGACCCCGTTGTAGACCTCGGGGGTGTCGATGCCGAGCAGCCGCACCCGCTGTACCCGCCCCGAGGCCAGGCGTACGTCGACCGTGTCGCCGTCGACCACGTGGGTGACGCGCGCATGGCTCACGATGGTCCCCGTCGCGGTGGACGACGTGAGCGGGACGACGCCCGTCGTACCGCCGGAGGGGACCGTGGAGCCGACGTAGCAGGGGCAGGGGTTCGCGTCGCAGGCGACCCCGTCCCCGTCGGCGTCGAGCCGGTGCGGGTCGGTCGACGGGCTGTTCTGCAGGAAGAAGACCTGCGCAGCCTTCTGGGTGGCGAAGTCGCTGCAGTCGCGGTCGACGACAGCCTGCGCGGGCGCGGCTGACAGCAGGGCGAGCAGACCCGCCACGAGGGCAAGCACGGGCACGGCGACGAGACGCTGGACAGGCATGGAACCCCCGGGTGGCAGTGAGTGCACGACTCTAGGGACCGGCGGAGCCACTGTCCGTGGAACGGAGGCAGAACCCGGTCAGGCAGGGGTTTTACCGACCACGAGGCGAAAACGGTGTGCCAGTGCGACGATTCGTGCGCGAGACTGTCTCGGGTTGAGGGGGCCAGCGGGGTCTGACCGGAGGACGGCAGGGTGAGCCACACGGACGACGCCTATGCGACGGGGGACAGCACGGTCGGGACGCGGGGGCTGCCCAGCGGCCGGTTGCAGGTCCGGTTCGCGGCCGACTCGGCCAGCGTCCCGGGTGCGCGCCGGTTCGTCGTCGACGGCCTGCGCGCCTGGGGTCTCGACGATCTCGAGGACGACGCGGCGCTGTGCATCAGCGAGCTGGCCGGCAATGCGGCACTGCACGGGGTCGGCACGTTCATGCGGATCGAGGTGTGGCGCCTGGGGGACGTGCTGCGCCTGAGCGTGGAGGACGACGGGGACGTGCCCGTCGACGTGGTGGTCCCGCGCGCCGACTACGTCCACGAGGGTGCGGGCACGGTCCACGAGCTGGAGAGCGAGCCCACCACCGGCCGCGGTCTGGCCATCGTGGGCTTCCTCGCCCGGGCCTGGGGCGTGGAGCGCACCCGCGGCGGCAAGCGGATCTGGGCCGAGCTCGGCGGCGACGACGCGCTGCCGTCGCCGCCACCGGCGTCGCCCGCCGAGGCGGTGGCCGAGCCGGGGCAGGACGCCGGGCCGCTCCCGCCGGACTGGGCGCTGGTCCGGCTGGCCGGCTGTCCGGTCCGGCTCAGCCTGCGGCAGGACGAGCACCTCGACGAGCTGGTCCGCGAGTTCCAGCTGCTCGCGGCCGACCAGGGCAACGACCGCTCGCTCGCGCTGGCGCGCCAGATCGAGGGCCTGCTGCACTCGCCCGCGCACGCACGCTTCACCGGGCGCCGGCTGGCCCAGGCGGCTGAGCGGGCCGGACGCACCCACGTGGACATCGACATGGCGGTGCCGCGGCTGGCCTCGACCTGGGTCCGAGAGCTCCAACAGGCCGTGCTGGCGGCGGACGCCCTCTGCGCGGACCGGCGGCTGCTCACCCTCGCCTCCCCCGAGGAGCTCACGCTCCTGCGGGCGTGGATGACCGAGGAGCTCGTCGCGCAGATCGAGACCGGCGCCGCCCCGCGGACCTGGGACGACTGGCGGGCCCAGCGAGGCTGAGCGGTCACGCCGCCTGCGGCACGGACGGCTCGGGCGCCGGCTCGGGCGTCGGCCGGGGCACCGGCAGCGCGGACGGGTCCGACGGCGAGCCGATCCGCGACGAGGCCACCGAGCTCAGCAGGGACAGCAGGGTCGCCATGCCGGCCGTCGACAGGCTCGTCGGCCAGTCCACGTCGAGGAGCCCGAGCGAGCCGGCGCTGAGGATCGCCAACAGGGACTGGGCGAACGCCTTCACGGCCCGCTCGGCGGTGGCCTTCCAGAAGTAGCTGCAGAACATGGTGCCTCCTCGTCTCCCACGTATGAGCGAGTCGCCGCGGCGCGTGATACGCCGAGGTACAGAGACGGCTACTGCAGACGGTCGCCTCTCGCGCCGGGTCCTAGCACCACCGTCCGATGGTGGCCCGCCCTCGGGCGGACGGATAAAGGGAGCACCCCACGAAAGGTGCTGACATGAGGAAGATCGCCATCCTGACCGCCACGACCGTCCTGGTCCTGACCGGCGGGTCCACCGCCGTCGCGTCCGCCGCCGGCAGCGACGACGGCCCGGCCCACCACCGTCACCACGCCCGGCACGACGACGCTCGCCACCACGCCCGCCACCACGCCCGGCACCGGCACGTCGAGCCCGGCGACGACCGCGGCGGCGCGACCCGGCACGTCGAGCCGGGCGACGACCACGGTGGCAGGCACGGGGGCAGGCACGGGGGCAGGCACGGGGGGCACGGGGGGCACGGGTCCGACGACTGACCCGGTGCGGCGGCTCGCTCCCCTCCCGGTGGGGCGAGCCGTCCGGCCGTCGGGGACGATGGGCGCGCCATGCCTCTCCTCGACCGCCTGCCCGCCGACCCCGACCCCGACGCGCTGTTCGAGGCGTTCGAGTCCTGGGCGGCCGAGCAGGGTCTCACCCTGTACCCGGCGCAGGAGGAGGCGCTGATCGAGGTCGTCACCGGGGCGAACGTCATCCTGAGCACCCCGACCGGCACCGGCAAGAGCCTGGTCGCCACCGGGGCGCACTTCGCGGCCCTCGCCCAGGGGCGGCGGACGTTCTACACGGCGCCGATCAAGGCGCTGGTGTCGGAGAAGTTCTTCGCGCTGATCACGGTCTTCGGGGCCGAGAACGTCGGCATGCTGACCGGTGACGCCGCGGTCAACGCCGGGGCCCCCGTCGTCTGCTGCACGGCCGAGGTGCTGGCCAACATGGCCCTGCGCGAAGGTGCCGCGGCGGACGTCGGCCAGGTTGTCATGGACGAGTTCCACTTCTACTCCGAGCCCGACCGGGGCTGGGCCTGGCAGGTGCCGCTGCTCGAGCTGCCGCAGGC
>DASTGV010000522.1:0-15430 GCA_035718765.1 Nocardioidaceae bacterium | reverse complement strand
TCGAGATCCCGCAGCGCAAGGGCGACCCGGTCGTGGTCTCCCACGACGAGGGCGTGCGCGGCGACACCACCGCCGAGGGGCTGGCCAAGCTGCGGCCCGCGTTCGCCAAGGACGGCACGATCACCGCCGGGTCCGCCTCGCAGATCTCCGACGGCGCCTGCGCCGTGGTCGTGATGAGCAAGGCCAAGGCCGAGGAGCTCGGCCTGACCTGGCTCGCCGAGATCGGTGCCTCGGGGCAGGTCGCCGGTCCCGACTCCACGCTGCAGATGCAGCCCGCGAACGCGATCGCCAAGGCCTGCGAGAAGGAGGGCATCAAGCCCGCCGACCTCGACCTGGTCGAGATCAACGAGGCCTTCGCGGCCGTCGGCATCGTGTCCGCCCGCGAGCTCGGCCTCGACGAGGACAAGGTGAACGTCAACGGCGGCGCCATCGCGCTCGGCCACCCGGTCGGCATGTCCGGCGCCCGCATCGCGCTGCACCTCGCGCTCGAGCTCAAGCGCCGCGGCGGCGGCACCGGCGCGGCCGCGCTGTGCGGTGGCGGAGGCCAGGGCGACGCGCTGATCCTGCACGTCCCCGCGTGAGCCGGGTCGGGGGTCGCCGGTCCCAGGCGGACGTCCCGTCCCTCGTCGAGCGGGCCCGCGACGGCGACGCCCGGGCGGTGGCGCGGCTCATCTCGCTGGTCGAGGACGAGTCGTCGGCGCTGCGCGAGGTGATGGCCGGCCTCGCGCCGTACACCGGGAACGCGCAGATCGTCGGGATCACCGGGCCGCCGGGCGTCGGCAAGTCGACGTCGACGAACGCCCTGGTCAAGGAGCTGCGCGCCGTCGGCAAGCGCGTCGGCGTGCTGGCCGTCGACCCGTCCTCGCCGTTCTCCGGCGGGGCGCTGCTCGGCGACCGGGTGCGGATGCAGGACCACGCCCTCGACAAGGACGTGTACATCCGCTCGATGGCCTCCCGCGGCCACCTCGGCGGCCTGGCCTGGTCCACGCCGCAGGCGCTGCGGGTGCTCGACGCGGCCGGCTGCGACGTGGTGCTGATCGAGACCGTGGGCGTCGGCCAGAGCGAGGTGGAGATCGCCGGGCTCGCCGACACCACGCTGGTGCTCACCGCGCCCGGGATGGGCGACGGGATCCAGGCCGCCAAGGCGGGCATCCTCGAGATCGGCGACCTGTTCGTGGTCAACAAGGCCGACCGCGACGGGGCCGAGCAGGTCCGTCGCGACCTGCGGAACATGATCGCGCTGGCCGACCGCTCGGACGAGAGCTGGAAGCCGCCGATCGTGCTGACGGTGGCGCAGACCGGCCAGGGGGTCGACGAGGTCGTCGAGAAGGTCGACGAGCACCGCCGCTGGCTGGAGTCGTCGGGGGAGCTGGCGCGCCGTCGGGTATGACGGGCCCGCGACGAGATCGAGGCGATCGCGGTCACTGCCCTGCGCCGCCGCTGGGGCAACGTGCACGAGCGCACCGAGCTCGACGACCTGGCCGAGCAGGTCGTGGAGGGCAAGTCCGACCCCTACACGGCCGCCGACACCCTGCTCGAGACCTACGCGGAGTAGTGCCGCGTCCAGCAACGTTCGCGCGCTGCGCACCGCCTGGCGGGCACCCGGCGGCGTTCTCGTCGCTCGACGATGCTGCGCATCACCTTCTCTCCTCGGCCTTGCCGGGCACTCCGCCAGACGTCGCTCGCCAGCGCGAACCTTGCCGGCCGAGGCACTAGCCGCTCACAGCTTGTCGTGGCCCTTGGTGTGGTCCGGGTGGCCGTGCGTGCGCCGGTCCTCCTTCATGCCCGCCTCGTAGAGGTGCCGCCGTCCGCCGGTCAGCCGGTCACGGGCCTCCTGCTCGAACGCCCGGAACACCGTCCAGTACGTCTCGTCGTACTCCTCGACGATCTGGAAGGTCCACCGGTCCGGGATCACGTTGCGGCCGACCAGCTCGTGCTCGATCCGCTCCGCCAGCTCGTCGTGCCCCGCCTTGCGCAGCAGCTCGCAGGCCTCGCCGAGCTGGAGGTCGGCGCCGCCGGTGAGCTGGTGGAAGGAGTAGAGGTGGCCGCGCGCCCGGTCGGCCGTCTCCAGGGCCTCGGTGAGCTTGCCCACCGCCTCGACCGTCGCGTCGTCGATGTCGTGCGTGTCCATGGGCCCGCTTTACCCGCCGCGCGCCTCCGCAACCTCGCCGGCGGTCTTTGCTAGGAATGGTCCGTGCCCCTGTGCGCCTTTGGCGTGCCCGGGTGCGTCCAACCAGGAGACGGGGCTGACACCACTCGGGACGGAGCACCGCATGAAGAAGCTGCTGGGCGGCGTGGCGATCGCCTTCGCGCTGTTCTACCTGCTGACCCAGCCGCAGTCGGCGGCCGAGGTCGTCAAGGGCGCTGGCGGGGTCGTGGGTGACGCCTTCAACGGCGCGATCACCTTCCTCAACGCGCTGTTCCACTAGCCATGGTCGGCTGGCTGCGGCGCGTGCGTGACGACCGCGTCCGCCGACGGCTCCTGCGCGACGACGACGCCCGCGAGGACATCGTCGACGAGGTGCACCACCACTGGGTCGTGCACACCGTCCCGACGCTCGAGCTCGGGGCCACCGCGGCGCTCTTCTACCTGTTCCTGGTCTCCTCGCCGAAGGTCGGATGGCTGCTGCTGCTGGTGATGGCGGTCCTGCTCGCCCACGCGGCCTGGAAGTCGCTGGTCGAGTTCATGGACGTCTTCGTGGTGACGAACATGCGGGTGTTCCGGGTGACCGGGGTGTTCTCCAGCAAGCACGCGACCACGCCGCTGTCCCGCATCCTCGACATCACCGTCGACCAGCCGTTCCTCGGGCTGCTCCTCGGGTTCGGGCACTTCACGTTCGAGTCGGCCGCCCAGGAGCAGGGGCTGCGCGACATCCGCTACGTCGCCAAGCCGCTCGACCGTGACCTGGTGATCCAGCGGCACGTGCAGCTGTCCGGTCTCCGCGGGCCGCGGCTGGACCACGACCGCCGCAGGTAGCCCGCGGGGGCGAGTAGGTCACGACTTCGCCACGGTCCGGTCATGACAGTTGCAACCGGCTCGTTCGGTCCTGCAAGGTCTGGCCTCATGACAGCGGGGGCGGTGAGCGCGCACGCACTGGGCGTCGCCGGCCCCCAGGGTCCGCTGCTCGCGGACGTGAGCCTGGAGGCGCGCCCCGGACGGCTCCTCGCGGTCACCGGGTCGAGCGGCTCGGGCAAGACCACGCTGCTGTCCGTCCTCGGCGGCCTGGTGCGGCCCGACGCCGGCACGGTGGCGTACGGCGGGCAGCCGGTCGGCACGCGGACGGGGGAGCCCCGGCCCGGCACCGCGCTGGTGCTGCAGAGCTACGGGCTCGTGCCCAGCCTCACCGCCGAGGAGAACGTCGCCGTCGCCCTGCGTGCGCGCAGGGTCGCGCCCGGGGACGACGTGCGGCGGGCCCACGCGGCGCTGGAGCGGGTCGGGGTGGCCGACCTCGCCGAGCGGCTCGTCACCGAGCTGTCCGGCGGGCAGCTGCAGCGGGTGGCGGTGGCCCGGGCGCTGGCGGTCGAGCCGGACGTGCTGCTGGCCGACGAGCCCACCAGCGAGCTCGACGAGCACAACCGCGACGTCGTCGTCGCCGAGATCCGGGCCGAGGCGCGGCGCGGTGCGGTCGTGGTGCTGGCCACCCACGACCCGGAGGTCGCCGAGATGTGCGACGAGGAGCTGCACCTCGTGGACGGCCGGGTGGCCGCCGTACCCGTGCGGGTCGGCGAGGCCGGGCCGGGCCACGAGCACGACCTGTTCCGGCGGCCCGAGCGAGGACTCGGGTGAGCGCGGGGGTCGCCGTCCGCTGCGTCAACGTCGTGCAGATCTACACCACCGCCGGGGGGCACGACGTGGTCGCGCTCCGCGGCGTGAACCTCGACATCGCCCCCGGCGAGCAGGTGGCGCTGCTCGGGCCGTCCGGGTCCGGCAAGTCCACCCTGCTCAGCCTCTTCGGCGGGGTGCTGCGCCCCTCGGCCGGCCGGGTGCTGGTCGGGGGCACCGACATCTCCCGGATCAAGGAGGCCGAGCTCGGCCGGCTGCGGTCCGGGACCGTGGCGTCGCTGCTGCAGGGCGCCGCGCGCAACCTGCTGCCGTACGCGACCCCGGAGGAGAACGTCGTGTTCGCCCGCAAGGCGCTGAGCGCCGCCGCCCGGCGCCGGCTGCCGGCCCCCGAGGCCCTGCTCGACGCGCTGGGCATGGGTGACCTGGTCGGGCGGCCGCTGGGCGGGATGTCGGGCGGCGAGAAGCAGCGGGTGGCCTTCGCGGCCGCGGTGTCCTCCGGCGCGGGCCTGCTGCTCGCCGACGAGCCCACCTCGCAGCTGAGCCACGACGACCGCGACGCGATGGTGGAGCTGATCCACGTCGTGAACCGCGAGTTCGGCACGACGGTCGTGCTGGTGACCCACGACCCCGAGGTCGCGTCCCGGATGCCGCGCAGCATCACCATCCGCAACGGCCGGATCGGCTCGGAGGGCCGGCGCGGCTTCGACTTCGGGGTGGTCGACGAGGACGGCGCCGTGCACATCCCCGACGACCTGGCGACGCGCTTCCCGGCCGGGACGCTGGTGCAGTTCGAGGACACCGCCGAGGGCGTGCTGCTGCGCGCAGTGGACGAGCAGGGGGACCGGTCGTGAGGGTGCTGGTCCGGGGCCTGTGGACCCGCCGGGGCATGAACGCCACGAGCCTGCTCGTCTCGGTGATCGCCGTCGTCGCCGCGGTGCTCGGGCCGATGTACGGCCGCGAGTCGGCGGAGCACCTGCTCGACACCCGGCTCGACGAGCGGGCGCCGTACACCACCGGTCTGACGTTCTCCGTCGCGCCGGGCGACGGTGCCACCCCGGCCGTGCAGGACCTGCTGCCTGACGCCCGGCGGCCGTTCGCCGACCGGGACGTGCGGCGCTACTGGACGTCGGAGACCCCGTGGGCCTGGGACCGGGGCGGGAGCTTCCGCTACTCGGCGCGCGAGTACGTCGCGCCGACGTACTGGCGCGCCGGGATGTGCCGCCTGGCCCGGGTCGCCGGCCGCTGCCCGCACGCGAAGGGCGAGGTGCTCATGCAGGCCACCATGGCCCGCACGCTCGGGCTGAAGGCCGGCGATGACTTCCACGTGAGGTACTCCGACACCCACATCGTGCGCACGAAGCAGTACCCCGAGGGCATCGAGGCGCAGCGGCCCCGCACGGTCGCCTACCGGCTCGTCGGGACCTACACCGTCGCCGACCCGGGCTCACCCGCCTGGTTCGACCTGTCCCGGTTCAGCGGGCTGGACGACCTGCGCGTGCCGCCGCAGCGGGGGACCGGCTCCGAGCCCACGGCCCCCGCGCTGCTGGTCGCACCGGCCTCGATGACGTCGCAGACCTTCCGGGTCGGGGTCGACCGCCCGGTGGACACGTCCGCGGTCGACCTGGCGTCGATGGACCGCGCGGCCGCGACGGCCCAGCGGTTCAAGGCCGCCGCGATCGACGCCGCCAGCGGCGAGGGCGAGGTGCTGCCCGACCTCGACCTCGACTCGGTGTTCGGCCAGGTCCGCTCCGAGCGCACGCTGCTGTCCCGGGTGATGGTCGCGGCCCTGACCCCGCTGGTGCTGCTCACGCTCCTGCTGCTGTTCGCGCTCGTCTCGACCGCGGCCCAGACCCGCCGCACGCACGTCGCGCTGGCCAAGCTGCGCGGCCAGAGCCGGGGCCAGGTGCTGCGGTTCGCTCTGGCCGAGCCGTTCCTGGTCGTCGCACTGGCCGTCCCGGTGGGCCTCTCGGTCGCGGTCGGCGCCGCGCACGTGGTGGCCCGCGGGTGGCTGCACCCGGGCATCCCGGTCGGGCTGGACGGCCCGGCGGTGGCCGGGCTGCTGGCGGTGGTGGGGGCCGCGCTGGTGGCCTCGACCGTCGCCGCCCTCGGCGTGATCCGTGAGCCGCTCTCCGCCTCGCTCGCCGCCTCCGTGCGCGCGCGACCCGCCTCCCGGGTCGCGCTGGTGCTGCGCAGCGCCGTGGTCGCGGTGGCCCTGGCCGCGGTCGGCAACCTGGTCGCGTCCGGGAACCAGTCGAGCCAGCTGCTCGCGCTGCTGACCCCGATGCTCGTGGCGCTCGCCGTGGCCGTGGGCGGCGCGGCGCTGCTCCGGGTCATCGGCCGCGGGTGGATGCGGCGCACGGCGGCCCGCGGCGGGACCGCGGCCTACCTCGCCTCCCGGCGGCTCGGCCGTCGTCAGGACGTGGCGAACCTGATGATCCCGCTGCTGCTGTCGGCCGCGGTGCTGACGTTCGCCGCGTCCACCACCGCGACCTCCGACGCGTGGCGGGTCGCGCGGGCGGAGGCCGAGGTCGGCGCGGCCCGCAGCTACGTCGCGTCCTCCTCACCGGGGCGGCTGCTGCAGGTGACCCACGAGGTCGACCCCCGAGGGCGGTACCTCGCGGCCGCCGCCACCAACACCGTCGGCGACGACATGAGCCGCAGCGTCTTCGTCGACACCAGCCGGCTGGACCGGGTCGTGGCCTGGGACCCGTCGTGGTCCGACCGGTCGCTCGCGTCGCTGCGGCAGCGGCTGCGGCTCGACCACGCCGAGCGGATCTCGTTCACCGGCCGGCGGCTGGCGGTCACCCTGTCCGACGTACGGCTGACGTCGCAGACGAAGGTGCCCTCCGAGCTCCAGGTGCAGTACGTCGACGACCACGGCGAGCAGGTCAACGCCCGCGTCGGCGCCATCCGCAACGGCACCGCCCCGCAGCGGCTGGAGACGGAGCTGACGGGCTGTGCCCGGCCGTGCCTGCTCGAGCAGCTCTTCGTCACCGGGAGCAGCTTCTCGGTCAGCGACGCGCAGGGAGCGCTGACGGTGGACTCCGCCGCCGTCGACGGCAAGGTCGTCGACTGGCGGCTGGACGACCCGTCCGCCTGGCGGCCCGCCCGGCCGTTCCCGGTCTCGCTGGTCGACCCCCCGCTCCAGATCTCGGCCGGCACCGGCGGCGGACTCCGGCTGAGGCTGTACCTCGGCCGGCTGCCCGCGGGGCAGGGCCCGCAGAACGCCCAGGTCAGCGGGTTCGCCCGGATCACCCCCGCCAGCACGCCGGACACCGTGCCGGCGCTGGTCACCCGCGGCACCCGCACCGAGACGGCGTCGCAGACCGGCTCCGGGATCGCGCTCGACTACCCGGTCTCGACGGTCGCGGGGGAGTCCCTGAACGGCCAGCAGGTGCCGATGCGGGTCGTCGACCGGGTCCGCACGCTGCCGCTCGTCGGCACCGAGGGGTCGCTGTCGGACCTCGAGACCGCGCTGGTGGAGTTCGAGCCACCGGCCGGGGCGCTGGTCACCACCCAGCTGCTGGTGGCCGACGACACGCCGAGCGCCGTGGTCGACCGGGTGCGCGCGGCCGGCATCGGGCTCAGCGACCCCCGCAGCATCGACGACACCCTGCGCGAGCTGCGTGGGGACGCGTTCAGCCTCGGCCTGCGGCTCTTCCTCGTCGTCGGCGTGGCCACCTTGCTGATCGCGATCCTCGGCGTGTTCGCCTCGGCCGTGCTCCAGTCCCGGTGGCGCTCCTACGAGGTCGCCGCCCTCCGGGTCGTCGGGGTCAGCCAGCGCACCCTGGTCCGGGCCTCGGTGCTGGAGTACGTCGTCCTGCTCGGCGTCGCGGTGCTCCTCGGCGTGCTGTCGGCCTACCTGTCCCTGAAGCTCGTGCTGCCGTCGATCTCGCTCGGCACGGCGGCCGCGACCGACCCGGCGCCGGTCTACGCGACGCCGTGGCTGGTCGTCACCGGGGTCGCGGCGCTGCTCTTCGTGCTGGCCACGCTGATCGCGGTGCTCGTCTCGCGCCGGATCACCCGGCTCGGCCGGCCCTCGACGCTGCGCTGGGCCGAGCAGGGCTGATTGAATCGCGGCATGCCCAAGAAGCCGCTCGGGTTCGACCCGATCGACGAGGCCGCCCGCCAGTGGGGCCTGCGCTGGAAGGCCGTCGAGCAGATGCACGCCGTCACGTCGCTGATGCGCGTCCAGCAGCTGGTGCTCGCCGAGCTCGACGAGCTGCTGCGCCCGCACGGCCTGACCTTCGCGCGCTACGAGGCGCTGGTGCTGCTGACGTTCTCCCGGGCCGGGTCGCTGCCTCTGGGCAAGTTGGGGGAGCGCCTGCAGGTGCACCCCACGTCGGTCACCTCGATCGTGGACCGGCTCGAGGCCGCCGGGCACGTCGTACGCCGCCGGCACCCGCAGGACGGCCGGGCGGTGCTCGCGGAGATCACCGACTCCGGCCGGGCGGTCGTCGAGGCGGCGACCGCGGACCTCGTGGAGGCGCGCTTCGCCCTGGGCGACGTGCCGGTGGAGGACCTGCGGGCCCTGTCGGCCCTGCTCAAGCCGGTCCGGGAGGCCGCCGGCGACTTCTGAGCAGACCGGCTCGACGGAATTAGTTGGACGTCCTACTATTTTCTCATGGCCGATCACACCGCACGCGACCGCTGGCAGCAGCGCTACGAGAGGTCGCGGGTCCGCGACGCCGACTTCACCACGCTGTCGGGCATGGAGGTCGAGCCGGCCTACGGCACCGACGACTCCGAGTGGCCGGGCGAGTTCCCGTACACCCGCGGCCTGTACGCCACCGGCTACCGCGGCCGCACCTGGACGATCCGGCAGTTCGCCGGCTTCGGCAACGCGCAGCAGACCAACGAGCGCTACAAGATGATCCTCAACCGCGGCGGCGGCGGGCTCTCGGTGGCCTTCGACATGCCGACGCTGATGGGCCGCGACTCCGACGACCCGAAGAGCCTCGGCGAGGTCGGGCACTGCGGCGTCGCGATCGACACCGCCGCCGACATGGACATCCTGTTCGGCGGCATCCCGCTGCAGGACGTCACCACCTCGATGACGATCTCCGGCCCGGCCGTCCCCGTGTTCTGCATGATGCTGGTCTCCGCCGAGCGGCAGGGCTTCGACACCGGCGCCCTCAACGGCACCCTGCAGACCGACATCTTCAAGGAGTACATCGCCCAGAAGGAGTGGCTGTTCGCCCCCGAGCCGCACCTGCGGCTGATCGGCGACCTGATGGAGTACTGCGCCGAGAAGATCCCGGCCTACAAGCCGCTCTCGGTCTCCGGCTACCACATCCGGGAGGCCGGCTCGACGGCCGCGCAGGAGCTGGCGTTCACGCTCGCCGACGGCTTCGGGTACGTCGAGCTCGGGCTGTCGCGCGGCCTGGACGTCGACGCGTTCGCGCCCGGCCTGTCGTTCTTCTTCGACAGCCACCTGGACTTCTTCGAGGAGATCGCCAAGTTCCGCGCCGCCCGCCGGATCTGGGCGACCTGGCTGCGCGACGTCTACGGCGCGCAGACCGAGAAGGCCCAGTGGCTGCGCTTCCACACCCAGACCGCCGGCGTCTCGCTGACCGCGCAGCAGCCCTACAACAACGTGGTGCGCACCGGCATCGAGGCCCTTGCGGCGGTCCTCGGCGGCACCAACTCGCTGCACACCAACGCCCTCGACGAGACGCTCGCGCTGCCCTCGGAGCAGGCCGCCGAGATCGCGCTGCGCACGCAGCAGGTGATCATGGAGGAGACCGGCGTCGTCAACGTCGCCGACCCGCTCGGCGGCTCGTGGTACGTCGAGGCGCTCACCGACAAGATCGAGGCCGAGGCCTACGAGATCTTCGACAAGATCCTCTCCCTCGGCGGCGCCACGACCTCCTCGCGCGACCACGAGACCCTCGCCGCGCAGGTGCGCGAGAACATCGGGACGCCCGGCGGCGACTGGCCGATGACCAAGGGCATCCTCCGCGGCATCGAGGAGGGCTGGTTCATGTCGGAGATCGCCGAGGCGGCCTTCCAGTACCAGACCGCCCTGGAGAAGGGTGACAAGAAGGTCGTCGGGGTCAACGTGCACGAGCCTTCGGTCACCCACGAGCTGGAGATCCTGCGGGTCTCCCACGAGGTCGAGGTGGAGCAGGTCCGCGAGCTGTCCGCCCGCAAGGCCGCCCGCGACGAGGGCGTCGTCGAGGCGGCCATCGCGAAGATGGTCGAGGTGGCGCGGACCGAGGAGAACATGATCCCGGCGATGCTCGAGGCCTGCCGGGTCGAGGCGACCCTCGGGGAGATCTGCGACGCGCTGCGCGCCGAGTGGGGCGAGTACCGCGAACCGGCCCGGTTCTAGTCTCCGCGGCGGATCGGACAAGATAGGGGCATGAGCCAGCAGCCGTTCTCGCGACCCGGCGCGGTCGACCTCTCCGCCCTGAAGCGTCCCGCCCAGCCGGCACCCGGTGCCGCCCCCGCCCCCGGGGCGACGGGTGGTGCCTCCGGTGCCTACTCCGTCGACCTCGACGAGCAGAACATCCAGGGGCACCTCGAGGCGTCGATGAACGCCCCGGTGCTGATGGCGGTGTACTCGCCCTCGCAGGCCCCGGACAGCGCCCGGATGGTGCGGGACCTCGAGATCCTGGCCGACGAGTTCGAGGGCCGCTTCCTGCTCGGCAAGGTCGACGTCGACCGGGCCCCGCAGCTCGCCCAGGCGCTGCAGATCCCGTCGGTGCCGCTGGTGGCGCTCGTCGTGCAGGGCCGGATGATGCCCCTGCTCCAGGACGCGCCCCCGCTCGAGGACCTGCGCGCGCTGGTCACCCAGGTGCTGCAGCAGATGGCCACGCAGGGCGTCAGCGGGCGGCACCAGCCGCTCACCGGTGCCGTGGCCCCCGCCGAGGGCGAGGAGCAGGAGTACGTCGACCCGCGCTACGCCCCGGCCCAGAGCGCGCTGGAGGCGGGCGACATCGACGGCGCGGTCGCGGAGTACCAGAAGCTCGTCGACGCCAACCCGGCGGACGCCGAGGCGGCCGGCGGCCTCGCGATGGCCCAGGTGCTCCAGCGGACCCAGGGGGTGGACCTGCACGCCGCCCGCGCGGCCGCGGCCGAGCGTCGCGACGACGTCGCCGCCCAGACCCTCGCGGCCGACCTCGACATGCTCGGCGGCCACGTCGACGACGCGTTCGCGCGGCTGATCGACCTGGTCCGACGTACCTCCGGGGACGAGCGGGACCAGGCCCGCCAGCACCTGCTCGGCCTGTTCGCCGCGGTCGGCAACGACGACCCGCGCGTGCTCAAGGGCCGCCAGGGGTTGGCCAGCGCCCTGTTCTGAGCGCCGGTCAGCCGATCCGGTAGCTCAGCTCGTCGAGGTCGCCGGGGAAGAACTCGCCGCTCCCGTGCGACGCGACGATCATGTTCGCCGTGTTGGAGATCGACCCGATCGTCTTGGACTTCGTGTAGGTCGTCCCGTCGATGGTGAGCGAGATCGACGAGGACGTCTTGGCGCAGGCGACGCGGTGCCAGGCGTTGTCGTGCAGGTCCGGGCCGGCCTGGATGCTCGTGCTCGCCAGGGACCCGGTGAACCCGCACGAGACCTGACCGGTCGGCTGGAACTCGATCTTGAACAGCTGCTGGGGCGAGGCGCCCTTGCGGAACAGGTCGAAGTCCGGGGTGGCCGGAACCTGGTTCGTGCGCATGCTGAACGCGATGTGCACGTCGGCCGCGAGCGGGTTGAGGTCGGCCGCGTTGGGGATCGTCACCTTCGAGGACGTGCCGTTGAAGTGGTACCCCGTGCCCGGGAACGCCGTGTCGCCGGCCACGCTGGTGACGCTGCTGGTCAGCGTCCCGTCGTGGTTGCCCGTCGAGTCGACCATCGTGCCGCCGCTGGTCGAGTCCATGTGCCAGGTGTCCAAGGTGCCGGACGAGGACGGCGTGGTCACGGACACGGACGCCGACTTGGCCGAGAAGTTCTGCGCGTAGTCGAAGGCCGCCACCGTGTAGGAGTAGGTCGAACCCGACGTCACGCTGGTGTCCTTGTAGCTGGTGACGGACCCGCCCACCGTCGCCAGGGCATTCGTCGAGCCGTTGCGGTAGACCGCGTAGCCGCCGACGCCGGACGGGCTCGGGTCGCTCGACGCGGACCAGCTGAGGTCGACCTCCGTGCCGGAGGCGGCCGTCGCCTTCAGGCTGCCAGGGACCGTCGGCGCGGTGGTGTCCGTGTCGACGATGCTGAGGTTGTCCACCTCGAAGCTGTCGCCGACCACGCCGCTGCCCTGACGGACCACGAAGCTCATGGTGTCGCCGGCGCCCGCCACGGAGGCGTTGACGGCCGGGAACGCCGTCCATGAGGACGTCGCCGTGACGCACTGCTGGGTCGTCCGGGAGACCGCGCCGGACTCCACCACCTGCAGGCACACGCTCTTGCCGGGGGCGTCGCTGCGCACGGACCCGGTGGCGCGGAACGCCTCACCCACGGGTGCCAGCTTCGCGGGCTTCGGCGAGGCGGTGATCTTGTAGGTGCCGGAGGCCGAGGCGGCCAGCCGTCCGGCGAACCCGCCTCCCTGCCCGTCGCCGGCCACCGTCAGGGCGGCGTTCGACGGCGTCCAGCCCGTGACGGAGCCGCTGCCGCTGCCCTCGAACGTCCCGTTCCTCAGCAGGTTGACGTTCCCGGCCGCACTCGCGGCGGCGGCGGTGAGGCTCAGCCAGGCGACGACGACCACGGCGACGACGGCGGTCCGGGTCGCGCGGACCCGGCGTACGGACGTGCTGCTCATACCAACTCCCATGGGTTGCACACGACCAACCGCCTATGTCGGGAAGGTCGCCAAGATCATGACGAGCGATGAGAGGTCGGACCTCCCTCAACGGGCGTACGAGGGGACGGCAGTTCGGACGAACGAGGCCGTGTGACGGTCGCCACCGGGCTTCTCACAGCGGTCCCGCCGGTGGTGTGCGGGGAGGTTCACGGAGGCGCAACCGGAGCGCGAGCAACGCCGAAACATCGCGTTCCTAGGTTCTTCGGGAGTCCCCCCGAACCGAGGAGAACCTTCATGGCGTCGACCGTCGCCGACCGGCAGCTCGCACCGGAGCACGCACCCCGCAAGGGCTGGATCGACCACTGGGACCCGGAGGACAGCACCTTCTGGGAGTCCACCGGGCGCAGCATCGCCCGCCGCAACCTGATCTTCTCGATCGTCGCCGAGCACCTCGGCTTCTCCGTGTGGGTGCTGTGGAGCATCGTCGCGGTGAACCTGGACAGCGTCGGCTTCGCGTTCACCGAGAGCCAGCTGTTCTGGCTGGTCGCGGTCCCGAACCTGGTCGGCGCGACGCTCCGGCTGCCCTACACCTTCGCGGTGCCGAAGTTCGGCGGCCGCAACTGGACCATCGTGTCCGCGCTGCTGCTCCTGCTGCCGTCGCTCGGGCTCGCCTGGGCCGTGAGCAACCCCGGCACGAGCTTCGGCACGATGCTCGCGATCGCCGCGCTGGCCGGCGTGGGCGGCGGCAACTTCGCGTCGTCGATGACGAACATCTCCTGGTTCTTCCCCGAGCGGGAGAAGGGCTGGGCCCTCGGTCTCAACGCGGCCGGCGGCAACATCGGCGTGGCCGTCGTCCAGGCGCCGTTCGTCGTCAGCGCGGTGGTCACGGCGGGCGCGGGCATCCACCTGGGCCGCGCCGGCCTGATGTGGGTGCCGCTCGCCCTGCTCGCGGCCTTCTGCGCCTGGCGGTTCATGGACAACCTCTCCGTGGCCCGGACCGACTTCGCCTCCAGCGCGAGCGCCGCCCGGCGCCCGCACACATGGGTGATGTCGTTCCTCTACATCGGCACGTTCGGCTCGTTCATCGGCTACGCAGCGGCGTTCCCGCTGCTCATCAAGGGCCAGTTCCCGGAGGTCGACGTCACCGCGTACGCGTTCCTCGGTGCCCTGGTCGGGTCGCTGTCCCGCCCGTTCGGCGGCAGGCTGGCCGACCGCGTCGGCGGGGCCCGGGTGACCGCGGCCGCCTTCGTGGTCATGGGTCTCGGCGTGCTCGGCGTCGTGTGGGCGCTGAGCCTGCACAGCTTCGGCCTGTTCCTGGCGTTCTTCATGCTGCTGTTCCTGGCGACCGGCATCGGCAACGGCTCGACGTACCGGATGATCCCGGCGATCTTCCGCTCCTCGAAGAAGGAGGCCGCGGCCGCGATCGGCATCATCTCCGCGATCGGCGCCTACGGCGGCTTCCTGGTCCCGCGCACCTACGGATGGTCGACGGCGGCCTACGGCTCGATCGTCCCGGCGCTCTACGTGTACGTCGGTCTCTACGCCGCGATGCTCGCCGTGACGTGGGTGTTCTACCTGCGCCGGTCGGCACCGATGGCGCGCGCGGGTGTCTGAGTGACCGACACCCACTGCCCCTACTGCGCCCTGCAGTGCGCGATGTCGGTCTCGGCGGGTCCGTCGGCGGACGGGCCCGTCGAGGTCGCACCGCGGGACTTCCCCACGAACCGCGGCGGCCTCTGCCAGAAGGGCTGGACCAGCGCCGAGGTGCTGCGGGCCGGCGACCGCCTCACCCACCCGTGGGTACGGCGCGCCGACGGGCTGCTGCACCCGGCGACGTGGGACGAGGCTCTCGACCGGGTGACCAGAGAGGTGCTCGCCATCCAGGCCGAGCACGGCCGCGACGCCGTCGGGGTGTTCGGCGGCGGCGGGCTCACCAACGAGAAGGCCTACCAGCTCGGCAAGTTCGCCCGGGTCGCGCTGCGCACGCCGTACATCGACTACAACGGCCGCTTCTGCATGTCGTCGGCGGCCGCCGCGGGCAACCGGGCGTTCGGGCTGGACCGCGGGCTGCCGTTCCCGCTCGCGGACCTCGGCGACGCGGACGCGGTGCTGCTGCTGGGGTCGAACGTCGCGGACACCATGCCGCCTCTCGTGCAGCACCTGGCCGGCGTCCGCGCCCGGGGCGGGCTGGTCGTCGTGGACCCGCGGCGCTCCGCCACCGCGGGGCTGGCCGCCGACGGCGCCGGGCTGCACCTGCAGCCGGTGCCCGGCACCGACCTGGTGCTGCTGCTCGGGCTGCTGCACGTGCTGGTCGCCGACGACCGGGTCGACCGCGGCTACCTGGAGGCCCGCACCGAGGGCTGGGCGGCCGTGCGCCGCTCCGTCTCCGAGTGGTGGCCCGCCCGGGTGGCCGACGAGACCGGGGTGCCGGAGCGCACCCTGCGCCAGGCGGCGGGCGTCCTCGCCGGGGCGCGCAACGCCTACGTGCTCACCGGCCGCGGCGTCGAGCAGCACACGCACGGCACCGACACCGTCAGCGCCGCCGTCAACCTGGCCCTGGCCCTCGGCCTGCCGGGCCGCACCGGGTCGGGGTACGGCTGCCTCACCGGGCAGGGCAACGGGCAGGGTGGCCGCGAGCACGGGCAGAAGGCCGACCAGCTGCCCGGCTACCGGAGCATCGAGGACCCGGCCGCCCGCGCGCACGTCGCCGGCGTGTGGGGCGTCGACCCGGACACCCTGCCCGGCAAGGGCGTCCCGGCCGTCGAGCTGCTCAAGCGCGAGGGCCTGAGAGCCCTGTTCGTGCACGGCAGCAACCCGGTCGTCAGCGCACCGGACGCGACCGCCGTCCGCCGGCGGCTGGAGGCGCTCGACCTGCTCGTGGTCTGCGACGTGGTGCCCAGCGAGACCGCGGCGATCG
>DASTGV010000521.1:0-3628 GCA_035718765.1 Nocardioidaceae bacterium | reverse complement strand
GAAACTGTCGGCCGGCGGTGATGTGATGGTGCGGTGACGACGTACCGGCTCTCCCACGAGCGGTCCGCCCCCGTCTCCCCGCCGACCCTGGACCCGTTCCAGCAGTCCGTGGTGGACCACCCGGGCGGACCGCTGCTCGTGCTGGCCGGCCCGGGCACCGGCAAGACCACCACGCTCGTCGAGGCGATCGTCGACCGGATCGAGCGTCGCGGGGCCGCGCCCGACGCGGTCCTCGCGCTGACCTTCAGCCGCAAGGCGGCCGAGCAGCTGCGCGACCGGGTCACCGCGCGGCTGGGCCGGACCATGGCCACCACGCTGAGCTCGACCTTCCACTCGTTCGCCTACGGGCTGGTCCGCCGCTACGCGACCGCCGACCTCTACGCCGCCCCGCTGCGGCTGCTGTCCGCTCCCGAGCAGGACGTGATCCTCCAGGAGCTGCTCACCGACGCCCCCGAGTCGGTCACCTGGCCGCCGGCGCTGCGCCGGGCGGTCGGCACCCGCGGGTTCGCCCGCGAGGTGCACGCCGTCCTGGCCCGCGCCCGCGAGAAGGGCCTCGGACCCGACGAGCTGGCCAAGCTCGGCCAGGAGGAGGGCGTCGAGGCGTACGCCGCCGCGGGGCTGTTCCTCGGCCAGTACCTCGACGTCCTCGACAGCCGCAGCGCCATCGACTACCCGGACCTGATCGCGCGGGCGGTCGTGGAGGCGGGCCGGCACCGCGAGGAGCTCCAGGCCCGGTTCCGGCACGTCTTCGTCGACGAGTACCAGGACACCGACCCGAGCCAGGTCGCGCTGCTGCGCGAGCTGGTCGGACCGCGCGGCGACCTGACCGTCGTGGGGGACCCGCACCAGTCGATCTACGGCTTCCGCGGCGCCGACGTCCGCGGCATCCTCGACTTCCCGGCCACCTTCCGCCGGCCCGACGGGGCCAAGGCCGACGTGGTCGTGCTCCGGACCACCCGCCGCTTCGGCAGCCACCTGCTGCTCGCCTCGCAGCGCGTCGCCGGACGACTGCCGCTGACCGGCAGCATCGGGGAGGCCGACCGACGGGCCTTCCTCTCGCCGCTCGCCCTGGAGGGGGTCGCGCCCGGGCGGGTCGAGGTCACCACCTACGACACCGAGCGGGCGGAGGCCGAGCACCTCGCGGACCGGCTGCGCCGCGCCCACCTGGAGGACGGCCGCGACTGGGCCGACATGGCCGTGCTGGTCCGGTCGGGCCGGGCGTCGATCCCCGGGCTGCGCCGGTCGCTGACCGCGGCCGGCGTCCCGGTCGAGGTGGCCAGCGACGACACCCCCCTGGTGCGGGAGCCGGCCGTCCTGCCGCTGCTGGACGCGCTGCGCGCGGTGGTCCACCTCGACGCCCCGGCCGACGACGAGCAGCACCTGGACCCGGAGTCCGCCGAGGCGCTGCTGGTCTCGCCGCTGGCCGGGCTCGACGCGACCGAGCTGCGGGCGTTCGCGCGGGAGCTGCGCGGGCGGGAGAAGGAGACGGCGCAGTCGCCGCGGGCCTCGGCCGTGCTGCTGAGGGACGCGGTACTCGACCCCGACGGGCTGGCCGGGCTCACCTCCGGCGCCGCCCGCAAGGTCCGGGCCCTCGCCGCCCTGCTGACCGCGGCGCGCGCCCGGCTCGACGGCGGCGCCACCGCCGAGGAGGTGCTGTGGGAGCTGTGGGCGGGCACCGAGTGGCCGGCCCGGCTCCGGGCGTCGGTCGGCGCCGGCGGCCACCGGGCCCGGCTCGCGCACCGCGACCTGGACGCGATCTGTGCGTTGTTCGAGACCGCCGCCCGCGCCGAGGAGCAGCGGGGCCACACCGGCGTCGAGGACTTCCTGTCCACGCTGGTCGCCCAGCAGATCCCGGCCGACACCCTCGCCGACCGCGGCGTGCGCGGCTCCGCCGTGCGGCTCCTGACCGCCCACCGGTCCAAGGGCCTCGAGTGGCCGCTCGTGGTGGTCGCCCACGCCCAGGAGGACGGCTGGCCCGACCTGCGCCGGCGCACCACCCTCCTGCAGGCCGACCGCATCGGGTCCGGCGAGCTGCTGCCGCCCGTCAGCACCCGCGACCTGCTCGCCGAGGAGCGCCGGCTGTTCTACGTCGCCGCCACCCGGGCCCGTGAGCGGCTGCTGGTCACCGCGGTGGCCTCGCCCGAGGACGACGGGGAGCAGCCGTCCCGGTTCCTCGCCGAGCTCGGCGTCGAGGTCCGGCACGTCCAGGGCCGCCCCCGCCGCCCGCTCACCATGGCCGGGCTGGTCGCCGAGCTGCGGCGCACCGTCGCCGACGACCGGTGCTCCGCGCCGTTGCGCCGGCAGGCCGCCCGGCGGCTCGCCCATCTCGCGGCCGCGGACGTGGGCGGTCGCCCTGTCGCGCCGCAGGCCGACCCCGGCAGCTGGTGGGGCACCCGCGCGCTGACCGCCTCCGACCGGCCGGTGCGACCCGTCGAGGAGCCGGTGAGGATGAGCGCCAGCGCCCTGACCGGGCTCGACCTCTGCCCGGCGCGCTGGTTCCTGGAGCGTGAGGCGGGCGGCGCCGCCGAGACCAACCAGGCCCAGGGTTTCGGCAGCGTCGTGCACGAGCTGGCCGACCGGATCAGCCGTGGCGACCTGCCCGCCGACGCGGCCGCCGTCGACGACCTGATGGAGCACGTCGACGCGGTGTGGGGGCAGATCCCGTTCCGCACGCCCTGGTCCTCGGCGCGCGAGCGCGAGGAGGTGCGCCACGCCCTGACCCGGTTCATCGCCTGGCACAACCGGCCCGACGCCCGCACCGTGCTCGCCACCGAGCACGCCTTCGAGGCGGAGGTGGAGCTCCCCGACGGGCAGCGGGTCCGGCTGCACGGCTACGCCGACCGGCTCGAGCTCGACGCCGAGGGCCGCGTCGTGGTGGTGGACCTCAAGACCGGCAAGTACGCCGCCACCGACCTGCCCCGCCACCCGCAGCTCGGGCTCTACCAGCTCGCCGTCGAGCACGGCGCGGTCGCAGACCTCGCCCCCGGCGCGGGCACCGGCGGGGCCGAGCTGTGGCAGCTGCGCCAGGACTCCCGCACCGGCCTCAAGGTGCAGCCGCAGGCTCCGCAGTCGCCCGGCGAGGACGGCCGCACCCCGGTGGAGGCGCAGCTCGCGGACGCGGTCGAGGCGATCCGGTCCGAGCGGTTCGAGGCGCGCCCCGGCACGCACTGCGAGCGCTGCGCGTTCGCGATGCTCTGCCCCACCCAGGTCTCGGGGACGGTGCTGCACTGATGGCGCCCGCTCCGGTGACGATCGCGTCCCCGGCGGACCTGCGCCGGGTGATGCAGGCCGACTTCGAGGTCAGCGACGAGCAGTGGGCCGCGATCCGGGCCCCGCTCGAGCCGTGCGTGGTGATCGCCGGCGCCGGCTCCGGCAAGACCTCGCTGATGGCGGCCCGGGTCGTCTACCTCGTCGCGACCGGGCTGGTGCAGCCGGACCAGGTGCTCGGGCTGACGTTCACCACCAAGGCGGCGGCCGAGCTCCGGACCCGGGTCCGCGACGCGCTGGCGGCGGCGGGCCACGGACGAGGGGCCCTGCTCGACCCCGACGAGGAGCTGGCCGAGCCCACGGTGGCCACCTACAACGCCTACGCCGCCGGTCTGCTCACTGAGCACGGCCTGCGCATCGG
>DASTGV010000520.1:0-2178 GCA_035718765.1 Nocardioidaceae bacterium | reverse complement strand
CCGACCCCACCGCCGGACCCGGCGCGGCTGGTCGCCTCCGTCGCGCAGTTCCGGTTCGACGAGGGCACCCGCAACCTGCGGGCCGGGGTCACCAACGACAGCGACCAGGACATCCTGGTGAGCCAGGCGACGATCTCCTGGGACGGGTTCGCCTTCCCGACCGTGCCGGTCACCGGCGGTGTCGTGCACCCGGGGCAGACCGCCGCCTTCACCATCGCGTACGGCGCGCCCCGGTGCTCGACGCCGCCGCGGGCCAGGCCGGTGCTCGTCGCGGTGGTCGGCGGCCGCACCCTGCGGCTGCCGCTCCGGGTCGAGGACCCGCGACTGCTGCTGCGGCTGCACGCCCGGGCCTGTGCGGCCGCACGGCTCGACGCGGCCGCGGCGGTGCGGCTGCGTCTGGCCACCCGCACGACGCACATCGGGGGAGTGGAGTACCTCCCCGGCCGCGTGGTGCTCACCCACCGCCCCGGCGCGACGGACCGGGTGCGGCTCGTGGACCTCGGCGGCAGCGTGCTGCTCGACCTGCTGCCACGCGGCGGCCGGCGGGCCCTGCCGGGCGTGCTGGCGGGGGAGCGGCGGACACTGGCGTTCCCGGTGCTGCTCGGCTCGGCGCACCGCTGCGACGCGCACGCCCTCGGGCAGAGCTCGCAGACGTACCTGATCAGCGCCTACGTGCGGCTGGACGCGCAGCCCACCCAGCGGGTGATCCTGCCGCTGTCGACGGCCGAGAGGGACCGGCTCATCGGCATCGTGCACCGCGACTGCGCCTGAGCCTGCATCCACGCTGAGCGGCGCTTCAGCCGTGTGTCGACTGTCGGTCAGTTGTCGGTGACGCAGCCCTCGACGAGCCCGACCCTGCCGAGCCCGGTGAGGTCGCCGGCACCCCACTCGGCGACGTCGACGTCGTAGACGTCCTCGAGCATCCGCTGGTTGCGGGAGGTGACCGGACCGAGGCCGAGGACGGCGCCGATCTCGTGCATCAGGATCCGGACCCGCATCCGGGTGGCGGCGGGCTTCGGCTCGGTCATCACGCTGTTGAAGTCCTTGTTCAGCACGATGCCGGCGTGCACGACCCGGCGCACCGGACCCTGCGCGTCGTGCGCCTCCCGGGTGCCGAACACCCGGCTGTAGGACAGCGTGTCCGCGGCCATCGCGCCGCCGGTGCCCGCCGACGTGTCCCAGGTGACGATGATGTCCGTCCCGGCCGGGAAGTCCCGGTTGGACCTGGGCGTGCTGGTGGTCTGGGACACCTGCCGGAACCTGATCCCGGTGGCCTGGGTGGCCAGCGCGAACGCCGCCTTGACGTCCGCGGTCGCGCCGGACCCGGCCCCGACCGGGCTCATCCGGTAGTTCACGGTGGTGCACGGGTTGAAGCGCTGCTCCACACCGGAGACCGCCGGCGTCCAGCCGGTCGTGGCGCCGCGCGGCTTGGTCCGGGGCACCACGGTGAAGGTCTTGCTGGCCGACGTGGCCCCCGCCGCCCTCGACGTGGGACGGGCCCGCAGCTGCATGGGCCGCGAGAAGTAGAAGGTGGTCGGGACCTTCATCGTGTAGTAGCCGTTGCGTCCGGTGTGCGTGTAGGCGACGCGCCGCCAGCCGGACCGCAGCGAGAGGTACAGGCCCACGGTGCGGGTGGTGATCCGCTTGCTGGTCACCCGGCCGCGGATCGTGGCCTTGTCCCCGAGGGCGGCCTTCGAGGTCGACCAGGTGGCGCTGATCCGGCTGGCCGGCCGCGCGGAGGAGAACGACGCCTCCAGCGCCGGCACGAGCAGCGCGGTCGCGACCACGGCGAGCACCACGCCCGCGACGACGGCGACGTTGACGAGCCGGCCCGGCTTCCTTGCCTGCATGGGTTCCCCCAGGGGATCGTGCCCGCATGGATGAGGGCGCGGCGGTGAAAGACGGCTTTACTTTAGGCGCGCCTGGTGCCGCGCGGGGGCGAAACCGCCGAACTCGGCTGAGGCGGGTGGGACGCCGGTGACGACGTGGGCCCGGGTCGAGGCGTTCGCGCTGACCCTTCCGGAGACGACCAGCACGCCGTCGTACGCCGGTGCGCCGGCGCTGCGCGTCAACAAGAAGCTGTTCGCGCGGCTGCGCGGCGAGATGGCCGACCACCTCGACGAGCTGACCGGCGCGCCGTACGGCGACGTGCTGATGGTGGGGGTGGCCGACCTCGGC
>DASTGV010000519.1:0-4949 GCA_035718765.1 Nocardioidaceae bacterium | reverse complement strand
ACGACCACGAGAGCCGACCGCGTCCGCGGTCGGCTATCGTGCGTCCCACTCACCCCCAAGGAGACGCAGTGGCCGACGAGAAGACCGACGTCAAGAAGAGGCGCGGGACCGGGAAGAAGGTCCTGGCCGGCACCAACCTGGTGCGGTCGCGGCTGGCCTCGCTGGTCTGGCTCGTCGCCGTGGTGTGCGCGCTGTTCCTCGCCGTCGGCGCGTTGCTGATCGCGCTCAAGGCCAACCAGGACAACGCGATCGTCTCGTTCGTCCTCGACGTCGCGGACCGTCTCGACCTCGGCGTCTTCAGCCGCGACCAGGGCATCTTCACCTTCTCCGGCAAGAACGCCGCGACCAAGGACGCGCTGGTCAACTGGGGGATCGCCGCGATCGCCTACCTCGTCGTGGGCAAGGTCCTCGACCGCGTGATCCGCCCCTGATCCGACTCTCGTCGTGGGCAAGGTCCTCGACCGCGTGATCCGCCCCTCATCCGCGTCCGGGTGCTGTGTGACTGACCCCACCCCGAGGCCGGTTTCGGCCTTTGCTACGCGCGGGTAACCTCAGGTCCAACCGACCGCGTCAGGAGGGGCCCTCCCGTCAGAGAAAGGGCCAGTGAACCCATGAACATTGTCGTATGCGTGAAGTACGTGCCGGACGCCACGGCGGACCGGCGCTTCGAGGATGACAACACCGTCGACCGGGTCGGCGTGGACGGGCTGCTGTCCGAGCTGGACGAGTACGCCGTCGAGCAGGCCCTGCAGGTCAAGGAGAAGCTCGGTGACGACACCGAGGTGACCGTGCTGTCGGTCGGTCCCGAGCAGGCCACCGACGCGATCCGCAAGGCGCTGCAGATGGGCGCCGACAAGGGCGTGCACGTGGTCGACGACGCGATCGCCGGCTCCGACGCGCTGGCCACGTCGCTGGTGCTGGCCGAGGCGATCAAGAAGATCGACCACGACCTGGTGGTCTGCGGGATGGCCTCGACCGACGGGTCGATGGGCGTCGTCCCGGCGATGCTGGCCGAGCGGCTCGACGTACCCGCGGTGACCCTGGGCTCCGAGGTCGAGGTCGACGGCACCACGGTGCGGATCCGCCGCGACGGCGACGCCGCCACCGAGACCATCGAGGGCACCCTGCCGCTGGTGCTGTCCGTGACGGACCAGTCGGGCGAGGCGCGCTACCCCTCGTTCAAGGGGATCATGGCCGCGAAGAAGAAGCCGGTCGAGACCTGGTCGCTGGGCGACCTGGGTGTGGACGCCGAGCTCGTCGGCCTGTCCGCCGCCTGGAGCACCGTCGAGGAGACCTCGGCCCGCCCGCCGCGCACGCAGGGCGAGGTCGTCACCGACGAGGACGGCTCGGGCGCCACCGCGCTGGTCGAGTTCCTTGCCTCCAAGAAGTTCATCTGAGGAGCTGAGCGATAGATGTCTGAAGTTCTGGTTCTCGTCGACCACGTCGACGGCAAGGTCACCAAGCCGACCCTCGAGCTGCTGACGATCGCCCGCCGCCTGGGCGAGCCGTCCGCCGTGGTCATCGGGTCGGTCGACACGTCCAGCCTGAAGCAGTACGGCGCCGCGAAGATCTACACCGTCGACGACGCCGACATCAAGGGCTACCTCGTGGCGCCGAAGGCCGAGGTGCTCGCCCAGCTGGTCGAGAAGACCTCCCCGGCCGCGGTGCTGCTGCCCTCGGGAGGTGAGGGCAAGGAGATCGCCGGCCGCCTCGCGGTCAAGACCGGCTCCGGCCTGATCACCGACGCGGTCGACGTGGCCGCGGACGGCACCACGACCCAGTCGGTCTTCGCCGGCAGCTACACGGTGCAGGCCAAGGTCACCAAGGGCACCCCGATCATCACCGTGAAGCCGAACTCCGCCACCCCGGAGCAGGCCGACGGCGAGGGTGCCGAGGAGGAGTTCTCGGTGACCATCTCGGACCGGGCGAAGAGCGCGAGGATCACCGCCTCCGAGCCGCGCAAGGCGTCGGGCCGTCCCGAGCTGACCGAGGCCGCGATCGTGGTCTCCGGCGGCCGCGGCACCGGCGGTGACTTCTCCGAGGTCGAGGGCTTCGCCGACTCGATCGGTGCCGCCGTCGGCGCCTCCCGCGCCGCGGTCGACTCCGGATGGATGCCGCACGCGTTCCAGGTCGGCCAGACCGGCAAGACCGTGTCGCCGCAGCTGTACGTCGCCAACGGCATCTCCGGCGCCATCCAGCACCGGGCGGGCATGCAGACCTCGAAGACCATCGTCGCGGTGAACAAGGACGAGGAGGCGCCGATCTTCGAGCTCGTCGACTTCGGCGTCGTCGGCGACCTGCACGCGGTCCTGCCCAGGGCCACCGAGGAGATCACCAAGCGCAAGGGCTGAGCGACTCAGCCTTCGTCGGCGTCGGCGAAGGCCGCTGAGGGAATCCGCTCGTCGCGAGCGGTGTCCGGGTCGTGCGATGGCAAGGCGGAGTCGCGAGAGCGCAGCGGGCTGCGCCGAGCGCCGACAACGCCGCCAGCGTGCGGGCCGGGCGGCGCGCAGCAGAGCATGATTTCCTCAGCGGTCTTCCAGCCAGCCGGAGTGGTGCGCGAGCGCCACGGCCTCGAGCTGGGAGCCGACGCCGAGCTTCGTCAGCACCCCGCGCACCTGCGTGCGCACGGTCGTCTCGGCGACGTGGGTGCGTGCCGCGATCGTGGCGACGCTCTGGCCGTGCGCGAGCCGGCGCAGCACCTGCGCCTCCCGCTCGGTGAGCCGGGCGAACGGGCCGAGCGCGGCGGCCCGGGCGGCGTGCCGCGCTCCGGCCTCGACGCGGACCGCGCGCTCCTGCTCGTCGGTCATCACCGGCTCGCCGCGGGCGGCCGCGTGCGCCGCCGCGAGCAGTACGTCGACCGGCTCGGTCTTCGCGAGCACCCCGACCGCGCCGGCCTCGAGGGCGGCGGCCAGTCGCACCGGGTCGGTGCACCCGGTCACCAGCAGCACCCGGCAGCCGGCCCGGGTCAGGGGTGCCACGAGCCCGTCGCCGTCACCGGTCTCGCGTCCGAGGTCGAGGTCGAGCAGGACGACGTCCGGCCGCTCGGCCACGACGGCGGCGAGCAGCCGGTCCGGCGGGGCGAGCGTGGCCACCTCGCAGTCCACGCCCTCCTGCCGGAGCGAGATCGCGATGCTCTGCGCCAGCAGCCGGTGGTCGTCGACGACCACCGCGCGCGGCCTCGGGTCGCTCACGCCGACGCCGCCGACCGCGCCGGACCGGGACGGTCCGCGGCGCGTCGCTCCGGGACCGGCAGCACCACGACGAAGCACGCGCCGCCGACCCGGCTGCGCAGCTCGACGTCCCCGCCGTGACGGCGCATCAGCGTCCGGGCGACGTACAGACCCAGGCCGGACCCGCCGCTCGTGGCACCGCGGACGCCCCGGTCGAACACCCGGGCGGCCTCGGCGGCGGTGAGGCCGGGTCCCCGGTCGGTGACCGCCACCTCGACCCGGCCCCCGGCTGTGCCGAGCTGCACCGTCACCGGGCTCCCGGGCGCGTGCGTCGCGGCGTTCACGAACAGGTTCTGCAGCACCGTGGCCAGGTCGCCCGGCCGCCCTCGCACGACGCCGGCGCTGCCGGACAGGTGGACGTGCTGGCCGGTGGCCCGGCGGGTGCGGACCACCGTGCGCACCACGCCCGCCACCTCGAAGTCCAGGACCTCCTCGCGGTCGGCGCCCTCGACGAGGTGCTCGAGGTGCGCCACCTCCTCGACCGCGGCCTCCCGCAGCTGCCGGGCGGTGGTCGGGTCGAGCCGGTCGTCGTACGCCGCGAGGGTGTGCAGCGCCGCCCGCAGCCCGACGAGGGCGTTGCGCAGGTCGTGGGTGAGCTCCTCGCGCCAGGCGTCCTGGGCGGTGGCGGCGGTGTTGGCGTGGGCCAGCGCCGTCGCGAGGTCGTCGGCGCGCTGGTGGGCGGCGGCGGTCGCCTCGAACAGGTCGCGCAGCGCGAACCAGCAGGTGACGGCACCCAGCAGCGCCGACAGCAGTGCCGCCGCGGACAGCCACGGGCCGCCGAACGCCGTGTCCAGGAAGCGGAGCCCCTCGACCACGCCCATCGTGGCGAGCAGGGGAGCGGCCCGCCCTGCCCAGCGTTGCGAGGCGGCCCGGCCGAACGCCACGAGCGAGACCGCGACCCAGCCGCAGCCCATCGCCCCGTCGAGCGCGAGGTGCACCGCCCGGCTCGCCTCCAGGACGCCCGGGAGCAGCAGGCCGACGGCCGCCAGCGCGGCGGCGGCCCCGACCGTGAGGCCGGCGCCCCGCAGCAGCAGCACCCGTGGCCGCAGCGGCAGGGAGTCGTCCTCGCCGTGGGACAGCGCACGCACGACGAGCACCTGGCAGACCACGGTGCCGACCGCGCGCGTGAGGGCGGGCACCAGGGTGTGCGGGTCACCCCCGTCGAGGGAGCGGGTGAGGTGCCACAGCGGGAGCAGCGCCCCGCCGAGCACCACGAGCGAGGTGCCCATGTAGGCGCTGCGGGCGTCGCGGGTGACCCACCAGCGGGCCAGCCGGATGGTGCCGGCGGTGAGGAACATCGTGGCGGCCACGACGCGGGCGACGTCGGCTGCCGTGTCCCCCTCGATCACCAGACCAGTGTCGGGGAACGAGCCGAGCGGCGGACCCGCCGTTCAGGTCCGACGGGCTAGTCCGTTGGCACTAGGCGGGGCTGGAGATCCGAGGCGCAAGGAGGAGGGGCCGCCTTGGGAGTTCGGCCCCTCCTCCTCGCGCCGGCCATCCCCCGGCCGTCACGGGAACAGTCTGCCGCAGGCGGGGCCGGGCGACATCGTCAGAATTGATGAACCGTCTCCCAGGCGGGCACCGTCGGTGGCGTCCGCTGGTCCTCGGCGGCCGGCAGCGAGACCACGAACGTGGTCCCGCCGATCCGGTTGCGCAGCTCCAGGTCGCCGCCGTTGCGGGCCACCAGCGCGCGGGCGACGTGCAGCCCCAGCCCGCCGC
>DASTGV010000518.1:0-5768 GCA_035718765.1 Nocardioidaceae bacterium | reverse complement strand
GGCAGGAAGCCGGGCACGTCGACGAAGGTCAGCACCGGGATGTTGAACGCGTCGCAGGTGCGCACGAACCGCGCGGCCTTCTCCGAGGCGTCGATGTCGAGGGTGCCGGCGAACTGCATGGGCTGGTTGGCGACCACGCCGACCGGGCGGCCCTCGACCCGGCCGAAGCCGATCACCAGGTTGGGCGCGAACATCGCCTGCACCTCGAGGAACTCGCCGTCGTCGACGACCGCCTCGATCACCGCGTGCATGTCGTAGGGCTGGTTCGGCGAGTCCGGGATCAGCCCGTCGAGCGCCCGGTCCTCGTCGGAGATCCCCAGGTCGGGGACCTCGTCGTACGCCGGTGGCTCGTCGAGGTTGTTCTGCGGCAGGTAGGAGATCAGCGCCTTCACGTAGTCGATCGCGTCGGACTCGTCGTGGCCCATGTAGTGCGCGTTGCCGGACTTGGTGTTGTGCGCCCGCGCGCCGCCGAGGTCCTCCATGGAGACGTCCTCGCCGGTGACGGTCTTGATGACGTCGGGGCCGGTGATGAACATGTGCGAGGTCTGGTCGACCATCACGGTGAAGTCGGTGACCGCCGGGGAGTAGACGGCACCGCCCGCGCACGGGCCCATGATCAGCGAGATCTGCGGGATCACGCCGGACGCGTGCACGTTGCGCCGGAAGATCTCGCCGTACAGGCCGAGGGAGACCACGCCCTCCTGGATGCGCGCGCCGCCGGAGTCGTTGATGCCGATGATCGGGCAGCCGGTCTTCATGGCCAGGTCCATGACCTTGACGATCTTCTCGCCGAAGACCTGGCCCAGGGAGCCGCCGAACACGGTGAAGTCCTGCGCGAACACGCACACCTGGCGGCCGTCGATGGTGCCGTAGCCGGTGACCACCCCGTCGCCGTAGGGCCGGTTCCTCTCCATGCCGAACGCCGTGGACCGGTGCCGGGCGAGCTCGTCCAGCTCCACGAACGAGTCCTCGTCCAGCAGCTCCAGGACCCGCTCGCGAGCGGTCTTCTTGCCCTTGGCGTGCTGCTTCTCGACCGCCTTCGCGGACGCGGCGTGGACCGCCTCCTCCAGCCGGCGGGACAGGTCCTCGCCCTTGCCCGCGGTGGTGTGGATGTCGATGTCGGCCCCGACGTCCTCCGGGACCTCGGTGCCCTGGCCGGGCTTGTCCTCGGACGGCTGCACTGCTGCTTCGCTCACGGGTCCTCCGCCTCCAGTCGGCACGGGCTCTCGCCCAGCTCGCACCCAGCTCGCACTGGCGTGACTGCTGCGCCAATGTAGTGCCTGTGCCCGAGGACCAGACCGACCGCCCACCACTGGACCCCGACCGGCTCGCCGCCCCCGGCTGGCGGGTCGAGGTCACCGAGGCGTCGCCCTCGACCAACGCGGACCTGGCGGCAAGGGCGCGGGCCGGCGAGCCGGCCGGCCTGGTGGTGGTCACCGAGCACCAGACGGCCGGCCGGGGCCGTCTGGACCGGGTCTGGGTCACCCCGCCCCGCGCGGCGCTGACCTTCTCCCTGCTGGTGCGCCCGGACACCGTGCCCGTGCTGCGGTGGCCGTGGCTCCCGCTGCTCACCGGCCTCGCCGTCGTCGAGGCGGTACGCGACGCGGTCGGGGTGCCGGCCGCCCTCAAGTGGCCGAACGACGTGCTCGTCGGCGACCTCAAGCTGGCCGGCATCCTCGTCGAGCGGGTGGAGGCGCCGGCGGGGGCCGCGGCGGTCGTCGGGGTGGGTCTCAACGGGTCGTCGACGCGTGAGGAGCTGCCGGTCGACACCGCCACGTCGCTGCGGCTGGCCGGCGCCGGCCCCGTGGACCGGTCGGCGCTGCTGGTGGCGGTGCTCACCCGCTTCTCCCACTGGTACGACGCGTGGTCGGCCTCGCGCGGGGGCGGTGTGCGTCCGTCGTACCGGGAGGCGTGCTCGACCATCGGACGGGACGTGCGCGTCGAGCTCCCCGACGGCGGACCGCTGCACGGGCGCGCCGTGGACGTCGACGACGACGGCCGGCTGCTCGTCGACGACGGGCGCACCGTCCGTCCGCTCGGTGCCGGGGACGTCGTGCACGTGCGGCCCGCGTAGCCCACCACGGGCCCACCACGGGCCCACCGCGGGCCCACGGCGGGCCCGGTGCGGACGACCGACGCGGTGGGAGCTGCGTGTCATGATGCCCAGGTGCCGATCTCCCGCAGGCTCCTGAACGAGGGCGAGCACGTCGTGGTCTCGACGCGCACGCACGTCAAGGCGCTGCTCGTGCCCGCGCTCTGGCTGATCCTGGTCGCCGCGGTGGCGGGCTACGCCTCGTCCTTCACCGGGCGGGCGGGCTCCGCCCAGCCGCTGCTGGTCGCGGTCGTCTGGATCCTGGCGCTGGTCGTGATCGTCTGGCTGGTGGTCCGGCCGTTCCTGACCTGGCTGACCACGGAGTACACCGTCACCGACCGCCGGCTGATCACCCGCACGGGCATCGTGAACCGCCGCGGCCACGACATCCCGGTGCCGCGGATCAGCGACGTGGCCTACGAGCACGGCCTGGTCGACCGGCTCCTCGGCTGCGGCACGCTGGTCATCTCCGACGCCAGCGAGCAGGGCCGGGTCCGGCTGCCGGACATCCCGCACGTCGAGCAGGTGCAGCTCAAGATCAGCGACCTGCTCTTCGCGCACACCGAGCCCGGGCCCCGGGGCACCGGTTGGCAGGACGAGCGGGAACGCCGCGTCGATGACGGCACCTGAGCACGGCTTCACCCGCCAGGAGCTCGAGAAGGCGATCCTCGGGGAGAACCCCTCGCTCACCAGCGCCGAGGTGGCCGACGCCGCCGGCGTGAGCGTCGAGCAGACCCGGCGGCTGTGGCGGGCGCTGGGCTTCCCGAACGCGGGCGACCAGGCCGCCTTCACCGACGCCGACATGAAGGCGCTGCGGGCGCTGCTCGGGGCGGTCGACAAGGGCGCGATCGACTTCGACACCGCGGTGCGGCTGACCCGGGCCCTCGGGCAGACGATGGCCCGGCTCGCCGACTGGGAGGTGGCCACGCTCGCGGCCCGGGTCGAGCAGCTGGAGGCGGGGGAGGAGGCCACCGGCAGCCGGATCGGCAGCGCGCTGCGGCTGGTGGAGCAGGTGGGCGTGCCGTTCGAGCAGCTGCTGCTCTACGCCTGGCGCCGGCACCTGGCGGCGGCGGTTGCCCGGATCGAGGTGCTGGGCGCCAACGACGCCGACCTGCACACCACGCAGGTGACCGTCGGGTTCGCGGACCTGGTGCGCTTCACCGCGCTGTCCAACGAGCTCGACGAGGACCGGATCGGTGACCTGGTGGAGATCTTCGAGTCGCGGTGCGCGGACGTGGTCGCGGCCCGGCGCGGCCGGGTCATCAAGACCCTGGGCGACTCGGTGCTCTTCGTGTCCGAGGACCCGGGACGGGCCATGGAGATCGCGCTCAGCATCGTCGAGGTCATCGGCCGCGACGGCCGGCTGCCCGACGTACGCATCGGGATGGCCACCGGGTCGGTGATCATGCAGCTCGGCGACGTGTTCGGCCCCCCGGTCAACCTGGCCGCCCGGCTCACCTCGGTGGCGCGCCGCAACCGCGTGATCACCGACCGCAGCACGGCCGAGCTGCTGCCGCCCGAGCAGTTCGACTCCCGGCCGCTCCCGGCCCGGCCGCTGCGCGGGTTCGGGGTCGTCGAGCCGGTCGCGGTCCGCCGGCACTGAACGCCGGCAGGCGGGTCGCGGCCGGGTCCGGTCGTAAGCCTGGTCCGCCCGATGCAGGAGCGGTGACTAGATGTGACTAGACCGTGGCCTAGTCATTTTCGGTCAATCTGAGAATTCCCCGAACGGTGTCCGATTTGTCTCTTTACGCTCATCTCCATGATGAGTGTGCAGGGTGTGGACGTCGACGCCAACGCGCGTCGGGTCTGGCGTGACGGTGTCGAGATCCGCATGTCCAACAAGGAGTTCGACCTGTTGCATGCCCTGATCAGCCGGCCGGGTGAGATCGTCACCCGCGAGGAGCTGATGCGCGACGTGTGGCAGACCAACTTCTGGACGTCCGCGAAGACCATCGACGTGCACCTGGGCTGGGTGCGCAAGAAGCTCGGCGACGACACCCGCCGGCCGACCCTGATCACCACGATCCGCGGCCGTGGCCTGCGCTTCGAGGTGACCCCGCCGGTGTACGCCGACGTGGCGCCGGTCGTGTCCAACGTCATCCCGATCGCCAAGACGGCCTCCTGACCCGACCGCGCCCCCGGGCGGGGCGCCTCGTTACCCTCGTGGCGTGACCGCGCCCCCTGCTGCGACCCCTGCCCTCGCGGTGATCGGCGGCGGCCAGCTCGCCCGGATGATGGCGCAGGCCGCCGTCGCGCTCGGCGTCCCGATCCGGCTGCTCGCCGAGGGGCCCGACGTCTCGGCCGCCCAGGTCGTCCGCGACCCGCGGGTCGGCGACTACCGCGACCTCGAGACGCTGCGCGCCGTCGCCGAGGACTGCTCGGTCGTCACCTTCGACCACGAGCACGTCCCCACCGAGCACCTGCACACGCTGACCGCCGAGGGGCACGCCTGCCGGCCCGGGCCCGAGGCGCTCGTGCACGCCCAGGACAAGGCCGTGATGCGCGCCCGGCTCGACACCCTCGACGTCCCCAGCCCCCGGCACGCGGTCGTGACCGACCCGGCCGAGGCGGTCGACTTCGCGGCGTCGGTCGGCGGGTTCCCGGTCGTGCTCAAGACCACGCGCGGCGGCTACGACGGCAAGGGCGTGTGGGTGGTGTCCTCGGCCGACGAGTGCGAGGACGCGTTCGCGGTCGCCGCCTCGTCCGGCGTGCGGATCCTGGCCGAGGAGAAGGTGGACTTCCGCCGCGAGCTGTCGGCCCTGGTCGCCCGCTCGCCGTCCGGCCAGGTGGCGGCGTACCCGGTCGTCGAGTCCGTCCAGCGCGACGGCATCTGCTGGGAGGTCACCGCGCCGGCGCCGGACCTCGACCCCGACCTGTCGGTCCAGGCGCAGCGGATCGCGATGAAGGTCGCGGCGGAGCTCGGGGTCACCGGCATCCTGGCGGTGGAGCTGTTCGAGACGACCGACGGCCGGGTGCTGGTCAACGAGCTCGCGATGCGGCCGCACAACACCGGCCACTGGAGCATGGACGGGGCCGTCACCGGCCAGTTCGAGAACCACCTCCGTGCGGTCCTCGACCTGCCGCTCGGCTCCCCGGAGGCCCGCTCGCCGTGGACCGTGATGGTCAACATCCTCGGCGGCGACAACGGCACGCTCTCGGAGAACCTGTACGGCGGCTACCCGCACGTGTTCGCCCGCGACCCGCGGCTGAAGGTGCACCTGTACGGCAAGGACGTGAAGCCGGGCCGCAAGGTCGGGCACGTCACGGCCTACGGCGACGACCTGGACGACGTCCGCGAGCGGGCCCGGCACGCCGCCGCCTGGTTCCGCGGCGACCTCGGAATGGAGAGCGAATGACCACCCCCGTGCAGGTCGGGATCGTGATGGGGTCCGACTCGGACTGGCCGACGATGAAGGCGGCCGCCGAGGCGCTCGAGGAGTTCGGGGTCGGTCACGAGGCGGACGTCGTGTCCGCGCACCGGATGCCGGAGGAGATGCTCGCCTACGGCAAGGAGGCGGCCGGGCGCGGGCTCCGCGTGATCATCGCCGGCGCCGGGGGAGCGGCGCACCTGCCGGGCATGCTCGCCGCGGTCACCCCGCTGCCGGTGATCGGCGTGCCGGTGGCGCTGAAGTACCTCGACGGGATGGACTCGCTGCTCTCGATCGTGCAGATGCCC
>DASTGV010000517.1:0-9293 GCA_035718765.1 Nocardioidaceae bacterium | reverse complement strand
GAGGTGCTGCGCCTGGCTCACGAACGCCAGGAAGAAGTAGGCGACGAAGGCGACCGGGACCCCGACCACCGCCGCCAGCACCAGCAGCCCGACGTAGCTGCGGCTGCGGAGCAGCGCGTACGGATCCGGCGCCCCCTTCGGTGCCTTCGACGGACCGGGTCGCGCCACCGCCGGCGCCTCCCCACGGCTCGCGTGGTCTCCCATGGTTCGCACCCTCCTGAAGCGAGCCCGCACACACCCCCACAGTCCGGGCCACCCCCAGCGCACCAACCGCCGGGCCGCTGCGCCACGCGCAGACGTGCCCCTCCCACCCCTGTGCCCACACCTAGTCGCCCACCGCGCGCGGGTGGAAGGGTCCAACGTCCCGACAAGCCGTCGACGCGGGCCGATCTCGCCGCGAACATAACGTTCCGATAACGGGGGATTGACGTGTGACCCACGCCACCTGTTCCCTTGACTACGTAGTCATTTGACTACGTAGTCAAGGAGTGCACATGGCGACTGACGCCGCCCCGCCGGGACCCGACCGGAAGCCGCAGCGGCCCCCGGCGAGCACGGACGTGGCCCGGCTCGCGGGCGTCTCCCAGAAGACCGTCTCCCGGGTGATGAACGACGAGCCGCACGTGAAGGACGACGTGCGCGAGCGGGTCCTCCGGGCGGCGGCCGAGCTCGGCTACCGACGCAACAGCGCAGCCCGGGCGCTCATCTCCGGACGGACCCGCCGCATCGGGGTGGTGTCCCTCGGTACGGCGCTGTTCGGCCCGGCCACGGTACTGGTCTCCTTCGAGCGCGCCGCCCGCCGTCAGGGGTACGCCCTCAGCCTCGCCAACACCTTCGAGGGCGACGCCGGCGGTATCAGCGGCGCTCTGGACGAGCTGCTCGAGCAGGGCGTTGACGGCATCATCCTCTCCGAGCCGATCGACGAGGGACCGCTGCACCTCGATGTCCACGTGCCCGTGCTCGTGGTCGGCAGCTACCCCGGCCTGACCGCTCCCGACGTCCTGCACACCAGCGCCGCCGGGCACCTGTCCGCGCGGGCCGCGACCGAGCACCTGCTCGCCCTGGGTCACTCGACGGTGCACCACGTCAGCGGACCGGAGCGGTGGTTCTCCGCCCGCGACCGCGAGCGCGGCTGGCGGGAGGCACTGGAGCAGGCCGGCGCGCCCGTGCCACCGCCCCTGGAGGGTGACTGGAGCGCGGCCTCCGGCTACGCGGCCGGACTGACCCTCGCGCGGGACCCCGGGGTGACGGCCGTCTTCGCCGCCAACGACGACATGGCCATCGGCGTGATCCGGGCCCTGGTCGAGGCGGACCGCTCCGTCCCCGGAGACGTCAGCGTGGTCGGGTTCGACGACATCCCGCTCTCCGGCTTCTGCAACCCGCCCCTGACCACGGTCAGCCAGGAGTTCCACAGCGTCGCCGAGGCGGGGGTCGCCGCGCTGATCCAGCGCATCGCCCATCCGGACGAGCAGCCGCCCGCCGTCGACGAACCTCCCATCCGGGTGGTCGTCCGCGCGTCGACGGCACCCCCGCGCGGGTCCGCCCCACCAGAGCCCGCGTGAGCGGCTCCGTCCCCGTTCGTGCGGCGGGTGCGCCGTGCAGATCAGCCCGACAACAGCTCGACAACAGCTCGACAACAAGGAGTGCTCGTCATGAAACATCCCTTCCTGCCCGGCTTTCGTCGTCGGGCCGTGACGGCCGCAGCCGGCATGCTGAGCGCCAGCCTGGTCCTCGCGGCGTGCGGGGGCTCCAGCGGCTCGTCGTCCGCGGCTCCCGACAAGGTCAGCCAGGCCGACATCGACAAGGCGATGAAGACACCCACCGACCTGACGTTCTGGACCTGGGTGCCGAACATCAAGAAGGAGGTGGCGGTCTTCGAGAAGAAGTACCCCGCCATCCACGTCAAGGTCGTCAACGCCGGGCAGGGTGAGCCGCAGTACACCAAGCTGCGGACCGCGCTGAAGGCCGGCTCCGGCGCACCCGACCTCGCCCAGATCGAGTTCCAGTACATCCCGACGTTCTCGATCACCAAGAGCCTCGAGGACCTGCGCCCGTACGGCGCCGAGCAGCACGCCAGCACGTTCGTCGACTGGACCTGGAACCAGGTCAAGGGCAGCAACGGCGAGATCTGGGCCTACCCGCAGGACACCGGGCCGATGGGGATGCTCTACCGCAAGGACATCTTCGACAAGTACGGCATCAAGCCGCCGAAGACCTGGGACGAGTTCGCCGCCGCGTCGAAGAAGCTGCACGCGGCCGACCCGAACGTCTACATGACCAACCTCGCGGCCAACCAGAACGGCGTGTGGATGGGCCTGCTGTGGCAGGCGGGCGCCAAGCCGTTCGAGAACACCGGCGCCGACTCGGTGAAGGTCTCGGTCAACGACGCGACGTCGAAGAAGGTCGGGGACTACTGGGAGGGTCTCGTCAAGGACGGGTCGGTCTCGACCGACCCGGACTTCACGGACGCGTGGTACCAGGGTCTCGCCCGCGGCAAGTACGCCACCTGGCTGACCGCCGCCTGGGGCCCGGTCTTCCTGAGCGGCAGCGCGAAGGGGACCTCCGGCAAGTGGCGGGCCGCCCCGCTCCCCCAGTGGGACGCCTCCAAGCCCTCCTCCGGCAACTGGGGCGGGTCGACGACCGCGGTCATCAAGGGCACCAAGAACCCCATCGCGGCAGCCAAGTTCGCCGAGTTCCTCAACACCAACGCCGAGACCACGAAGATGTTCACCACCGAGCAGTTCTTCTTCCCGGCCACCAAGTCCCTGCTCGCGGACCCGTCGTTCAGGAACCAGAAGCCCGCGTTCTACGGCGGCCAGCCGGTGAACCAGGTCTTCGCCGACGTCAGCGACACCGTGGACCTGAGCTTCCAGTGGCCGCCGTTCCTCGACCAGGCGGTCAACGACTGGGACGAGACGGTCGGCAAGTCGTTCGCCGACAAGGGAGACGTCGGAGGCGCGCTGGACGAGTGGCAGCAGCGCATCACCGACTACGCCAAGAACCAGGGCTTCAAGGTCTCCGAGTGAGCCCCGGTCCGCTCCCGGGGCCACCCCGGGAGCGGACCACCCGGCACGCGCCGTTCTCCATCCGTTCCAGGAGTCATCATGACCACCACCACCGCTCCCCCACGCCCTGCGACCGAACGGAAGGCCGCCAAGGCCTCCACGTACCGCAGCCAGGCGACCGCCGGCTACCTGTTCGTGACGCCGTTCCTCGTCGTCTTCGCGCTGTTCTTCCTGCTGCCGCTCGCCTACGCCGCCTACCTCAGCCTGTTCCGCGAGCAGCTGATCGGTGGCACGGTCTTCGCGGGCCTGGACAACTACGTCCGCGCACTCGGCGACGAACGGCTGCTCAGCGGCGTCTTCCGGGTCGCGCGCTTCTTCGTCCTCCAGGTGCCGATCATGCTGCTCCTGGCGCTCCTCGCGGCGCTGGCCATCGACAGCGGCCTGCTGCGGGCGTCGAAGGTGTTCCGGGTGGGCATCTTCATCCCGTACGCCGTGCCGAGCGTCGTGGCGACCCTGATGTGGGGGTACCTGTACGGGCGTGACTTCGGGCCGTTCGCCCAGCTCGGTCACGCGATCGGGGCCGCCACACCGGACTTCCTCAGCGACGGGCTGATGCTCGGGTCGATGGCGAACATCGTCACCTGGGAGTTCACCGGCTACAACATGATCATCCTGTACGCCGCCCTCCGCGCCATCCCGACCGACCTGTACGAAGCGGCGGCCGTCGACGGTGCCAGCTCGTGGCGGATCGCCTGGAACATCAAGGTCCCCGCCATCCGGCCGGCCCTGTTCCTGTGCCTGATCTTCTCCGTCATCGGCAGCTTCCAGCTCTTCGCGGAGCCGCAGCTGCTGCAGCGTCTGGCGCCGAGCGTCATCGACAGCGCCTACACGCCGAACCTCTACGCCTACACCCTGGCCTTCACGGGCCAGGAGGTGAACTACGCCGCGGCCGTCTCCTTCCTGCTCGGCGTCGTCATCGTCGTCGTCTCCTACTCGTTCCTCTTCGTCACCAACCGTCGGAGCCGTTCATGAGCCGGACCGCCTCTCCCACCGACCGCCGCAGCAGCCTGCTGACCCTGGGCATGCTGGCGCTGCTGCTGTACTTCCTGCTGCCGCTGTTCTGGCTGGTGGTGTCCGCCACCAAGACGACCAGTGACCTGTTCTCCACGTTCGGCCTGTGGTTCAGCGGCGACTTCTCGCTGCTGCGCAACATCCACGACACGTTCACCTACGACGGTGGCGTCTACGGCCGGTGGATGCTGAACACGCTCGCGTACTCGGTGGTGAGCGCGGGCGGGGCCACCCTGCTCGCGGCCCTGGGTGGCTACGGGTTCGCCAAGTTCCGCTTCCGCGGCAACAACGCCCTCTTCGGCGTGGTGCTCGGGTCGATCATGGTGCCCACCACGGCGCTGGCGATCCCGACGTACCTGCTGTTCAGCAAGTTCGGGCTCGTCAACACGCCCTGGGCGATCATCCTGCCGTCCCTGGTGAGCCCGTTCGGCCTGTACCTGATGCGGGTCTACGCGCAGGACGCGGTCGCGGACGCCACCCTCGAGGCGGCCCGCCTGGACGGCGCGGGCGAGCTCCGGATCTTCTTCCAGGTGGTGCTGCGCAGCCTGGCCCCCGGGCTCGTCACGGTGCTGCTGTTCACCCTGGTCGCGACCTGGAACAACTACTTCCTGCCGCTCATCATGCTCAACGACCCGAAGCTGTACCCGATCACCGTGGGCCTGTCGGCCTGGTCCTCGCAGGCCGTCGGCGGCAGCGGGTCGAGTGCCGAGCTGCTCGCCCTGGTCGTCACCGGGTCGCTGCTCTCGGTCATCCCGCTCATCGCCGCCTTCCTCATGCTGCAGCGGTACTGGCAGTCCGGCCTGACCGCGGGAGGTGTCAAGGAATGAGCACCCGATGGATGCGCGCCCCCTCCGGCCTCGCCTACGGCGGGGACTACAACCCCGAGCAGTGGCCCCGCGAGGTGTGGGACGAGGACGTCGCGCTGATGGCGCAGGCCGGCGTCAACCTGGTCACGGTCGGTGTCTTCTCGTGGGCGCTGCTGGAGCCGAGTGAGGGCAGCTACGAGTTCGGCTGGCTGGACGAGGTGCTGGACCGGTTGCACGCCGGCGGCATCAGCGTCGACCTGGCGACCGCGACCGCGTCACCGCCGCCCTGGCTGTCGCGTGCCTACCCGGAGACCCTGCCGGTGACCCACGACGGGCGCCGGATGTGGCCGGGCGGCAGGCAGGCCTGGTGCCCGAGCTCCCCCGTCTTCCGGGAGAAGGCGTTGGCGCTGACCGAGCAGATGGCGACGCGGTACGGCGACCACCCCGCCGTCGTGCTGTGGCACGTGTCGAACGAGCTGGGCTGTCACAACGCGCACTGCTACTGCGACGTGTCGGCGGAGGCCTTCCGTCGCTGGCTCGCCGACCGGTACGGCGACGTCGCCTCGCTCAACGACGCCTGGGGCACGGCCTTCTGGAGCCAGCGCTACGCGGACTGGGAGGAGGTGCTGCCGCCGCGGCTGGCGCCGACGTTCCCGAACCCGACGCAGCAGCTGGACTTCCGCCGCTTCTCCTCCGACGAGCTGCTGTCCTACTACGTCGCCGAGCGTGACGTGCTGCGTCGTCACTCACCCGAGGTCCCGGCGACCACCAACTTCATGGTGATGGCGCACTTCGACAAGCTGGACTACCGCGCGTGGGCGCCGCAGATGGACGTGGTGTCCAACGACCACTACGTGCTCGTCGAGTCCCCCGACCCGCACGTCGAGCTCGCGTTCTCCGCGGACGCCACCCGCGGCCTGGCCTCGGGTGCGCCGTGGCTGCTCATGGAGCACTCCACGAGCGCGGTGAACTGGCAGCCGCGCAACGTCGCGAAGCTGCCGGGCGAGCTGGTCAGGAACAGCCTGCAGCACGTGGCCCGCGGCGCGGACGGCGTCTGCTTCTTCCAGTGGCGGGCCTCCTGCGCGGGCGCCGAGAAGTTCCACTCGGGCCTCGTGCCGCACGCCGGGACCGACACCAAGGTCTGGCGAGAGGTCGTGCAGCTCGGCGCCGCCCTCGACAGCCTGGCCGAGGTCGCCGGCACCCGAGTGGTCGCCGACGTCGCCGTCGTCACCGACTGGCAGGCCTGGTGGGCCTGCGAGCTCGACTCGCATCCCAGTGCCGACGTCACCTACCTCGACCGTGCGCACGCCGTCCATCGCGCACTGTGGGACCGGGGCGTCACCGCCGACGTGGTGGGGCCCGACGCCGACCTCAGCGACTACCGGCTCGTGGTCGTGCCCACGCTGTACCTCGTCACCGACGCGGCCGCCACCCGGCTCCAGGAGTACGTCGCGGCGGGAGGCACCGCGCTGGTGACCTACTTCAGCGGCATCGTCGACGAGAACGACCACGTCCGGCTCGGGGGCTACCCGGGTGCCTACCGGGAGCTGCTCGGGCTGCGGGTGGAGGAGTTCTTCCCGCTCCGGCAGGGCGAGCAGGTCGTCCTGGACGACGGGTCGCAGGCCGACGTGTGGACCGAGCTGCTGCACCTCGACGGGGCGACCGCCGTGGCGTCGTACACCGACGGGCCGGTGCCGGGCGTCCCCGCGGTGACCCGGAACCGGTTCGGGGACGGGACGGCCTGGTACCTCGGCACCCGGCTGGACGGTGCCGCCACGGCCCGCCTGGTCGACCGGCTCCTCACGGACACCGGCATCGAGCCACCGGTCACTGCGGTCCCCGGTCTCGAGGTCGTGACCCGGGCCGACGAAGCCTCGACGTTCGTGTTCCTGCTCAACCACACGACCGCGGACCACGACGTCGACCTCGAGGGACGGGAGCTGATCACCGGCGAGACCGTCGCCGGGTCGCTGCGGGTCCCCGCCGGTGCCGTCCGCGTCGTCCGTCGCACCACCACCTAGAGAGGAAGACGCGTGGCACACCTGCCCAAGCGCGTGCTGTTCGGGGCTGCCTACTACCACGAGTACCAGCCCTACGACCGGCTCAAGACCGATCTCGACCTGATGGAGGAGGCCGGCTTCTCGGTCATCCGGGTCGGCGAGTCGGTGTGGTCCACGTGGGAGCCGGAGAACGGCGTGTTCGACCTCGAGTGGCTGCAGCCGGTGCTCGACGGCGCCCAGGAACGCGGCATCTCGGTCGTGCTCGGGACGCCGACCTACGCCGTACCCCCGTGGCTGGTGCGGCTCTACCCGGAGATCGCCGGCGAGCGCCGGACCGGTGAGCCCATCCCCTGGGGAGCGCGGCAGGAGGTCGACTTCACCCATCCCGGCTACCTCTTCCACGCCGAGCGGGTGATCCGCAAGATCCTCGCCCGCTACGCCGACCACCCCGCGGTGATCGGCTTCCAGGTGGACAACGAGCCGGGGATGGAGCTCTTCCACAACCACGGGGTCTTCCAGCGGTTCGTCGACTCGCTGCGCCGCACCTACGGCGACGTGGAGACCCTGAACCGCGAGTGGGGGCTCGTCTACTGGTCGCACCGGCTCTCGACGTGGGCCGACCTGTGGACGCCCGACGGCAACGTCCAGCCCCAGTACGACGTGGCCTGGCGGCGCTTCCAGGCCGAGCAGACCACGGAGTTCATCGCCTGGCAGGACGGCATCGCCCGGGAGTACGCCCGTCCCGAGCAGTTCGTGACCACGTGCATCGCCTACGAGCGTCCGGCGCTGGACGACCACGAGCTGGCGTCCTCGCTGGACATCACGGCGGGCAACGCCTACTACCGGATGCAGGACGGCCTGGCGCTGCCGGACACGCGGACCCCTCGCCAGTACTGGACGACGAACAGCACCTGGGCGATGTACCTGACCGCCGACCGGATGTACTCCTCCCGCCAGGAGCCGTTCCTGGTCACGGAGACCAACGCGATGCACATCGGTTTCCCGTGGCTGAGCGAGCCCGCCTTCGACGGGCAGTGGCGTCAGGCCGCGTGGTCCCTGGTGTCCCGCGGTGCGCGGATGATCGAGTACTGGCACTGGCACACGCTGCACTTCGGCGCGGAGACGTACTGGGGTGGCGTGCTGCCCCACAACGGTCGCCCGGGGCGGACCTACCGCGAGGTGGCGCGGCTGGGCGCGGAGCTCGCGAAGGCGGGCGCGCTGGTGGCCGGGCTCACCCCGGACGCCGACGTAACCCTGCTGTACTCCATGCCGAGCAAGTGGCTCATGCAGAAGTACCCCGCCCTCGTGACCGAGGACGGCGCGCCGGACGAACGCGCCTACCAGGGGTTCTTCGAGCCGCTCTACCGCGGCGCCTTCGAGGCGGGTCTCCAGACCCGTGTCGTGCATGCCGGCCAGCTGGCGGCCGGCGGCAACGAGGGTCCGCGGGTCTCGCCGGAGGAGGGGGCCCGCCGGCACCCGGTGCTGGTGGTGCCGGCGTTCTACGTGGCCGCCGACGCGGAGCTGCAGTGGCTGGGCGCGTACGCCGCGGCCGGCGGGCACCTGGTCCTCGGCCCGCGGACGGGGTACGCCGACCACGAGGCCCGCGCCCGCACGGAGACGGCGCCGGCGTTCCTCACCGACGCGGCGGGCGTCTGGTACGACGAGTTCAGCAACGTCGGCACGGAGGTGGAGATCCAGGCCGCAGCGGACTCGCCGCTGCCGCTCGGACCGGATGCGGCCGGCACGCGATGGGTCGACGGCCTGCACGACGAGGACGCCACCGTCCTCGCGCGGTACGTCCACCCGCACTTCGGGCAGTGGCCGGCGGTCACCACGCACGAGCACGGCCGAGGCCGGGTCACGTACATCGGCACGGTGCCCAACCAGTCGCTGGCCCGGAGCATCTTCGAGTGGCTGGTGCCGAGGCCGGTCAGCGGATGGCGGTCGCTGCCGCCGTCCGTCACCGCCAGCAGCGGGACCGCCGAGGACGGCGACCGGGTGCACTTCCTGCACAACTGGTCCTGGGACGACGTGTCGGTGCCGGTGCCTCGACGCGTCCGCGACGTGCTGAGCGACGAGGTCCTGGAGACCGACCAGCCGCTGCGACTCGGAGCCTGGGACGTGCGCGTCCTGGTCGAGGTGGCCGACTGAACGGCTGAGGCTCACCCCGAGCTGCCGGTCCGCCGCGTCCTACTCCCTTTCGGCGCGGCGGGCCGGCGCACGTCCGGACACCGCCGGGACGCGGCGACGGTCGAGCCCGCAGCGACCGGCGCACGAGTGCCGTCGTACCCCTTGACGCCCGCTTCGTGACAGGAGCAGGATCAAGCCACGCTTCGAGAGCGAACGTTCGCCTAACGAGGGGGTGCCGACCACGTGTACGCGTCCATCAAGCACGTGGCGGCCCGCGCCGG
>DASTGV010000516.1:0-3092 GCA_035718765.1 Nocardioidaceae bacterium | reverse complement strand
TGAGGCCACGGCGGCGCAGGCCGCGGCGCTGAAGAACCCGGCCGCCCGGCTCAAGGCGAAGATCGCGCACGGTCGCGCCGCCGAGCGGCACACCCGGGTCTCGCTGCCCGGTGACCGGCTCCTGCAGCGCAGCGTCACCTGGAGCAAGCAGAACCTCGTCGAGTCGGTGCAGGAGGCCCGCAACCTCCAGGTCCGCGTGACCAACGCCGGCAAGACCTACCCGGCGTCGCAGGGCACCGTCAGGAAGGCCCGCTGGATCGGGGCCGGCTGGCCGGACTACCCGTGGCTGTTCGCGACGGACGGCGAGTACACCGGCTTCGCGGCCGTCGCCGCCGGCCAGTTCGCCGCCATCGAGAACCACCTGCGGGCGCTGCGCGACGTCAGCCTGGTGGCCAACGGCACCAGCGGCAAGGTCGTGCACGAGGTGACGCCGGACGGGCAGGTCTACTTCGGCGCCAACAGCGACCCCGGCAACACCGACGAGACCGCGAAGTTCCCGAGCGTCGTCGCGCTGGTGTGGCGGTGGACCGGCGACGACAGGTTCCGCGACGAGATGTACGCCTTCAGCGTCCGGAACATGAGGTACATCTTCCGCGAGCTCGACGCCGACCACGACGGCTGGCCGGAGGGGCTCGGCAACGTCGAGCGCGAGGGCATGGGCGAGGAGAAGCTCGACAACACCGTCTACACGATCCGCGGGCTGCGGGACCTGGCCGACATGGCCCGGTCCAAGGGCGACACCGCCACCGCGCGGTGGGCGAACGGGAAGGCCGCCGGCATGGAGTCGCGCTTCGACTCGTCGTGGTGGTTCGGCTCCACGGCCGACCAGTACGCCGACTCGCTGCGCAACCCCGACAACACCAAGGTGTTCCAGCGGCACTGGATCGGGGTCACCCCCGTGGAGGCGGAGATCAGGCGGCCCGGGAGGCCCGCGGGTCCGCTGGCCCCGCGCGGGCACGCGCGGGCGCTGGTGAAGAAGCGGCAGACCGAGTGCTACTCGGGGCAGTACGGCCTCTTCCACACCGGCACCGGCGCGACCACCTCGCCCGACGGCAACTCGGGCGCGACCTGTGACACCGCGACGTCGTCGGTCAAGGCCGAGCGGGCGGTGTTCACGCTGAACACCTCGATCATGGCGGTCGCCGAGGCCGCGCTCGGCCGGATGGCGCCGACGCAGCTCCGGCGCTACACGACCGGCAACGCGAAGGTCCAGGTCGACCCGAAGGTGTGGGAGATCCCGGGTGCGATGCCGGAGATCTCGCCGTCCCCGGACTTCGGGGCCAACATCGAGAAGAAGTTCACCGAGCGGTCCAGCGGCCTGCAGGCGTGGGGCGCCTACGGCATCCTCTGGCCGGTCGTGCACTACCAGCTCGGGGTCAGCCCGGACGCCGGTCGCGGCCGGTTCACGGTCGTGCCGCAGATCCCGTCGGGGCAGTACAAGGTGGCCGGGCGGCACATCCGGATCGGCACCGGCGCGGTGAACGTCACCGCCCTGCGCGGCAACGGCCGGCTGGAGACGGTGGTGCGGCAGGACCGCCGCTACCGGCTGACGATCGGGGCGCTGCTGCCGGCCGGCCGGCACGTGGGGTCGGTGACGGTGGACGGGCACAAGGCGCCGTACCGCGTCGTCTCGACCGCCCGTGGCCGCGAGGTCCGCGTGAACGGCGGGAAGGGGCTCGGCGTCACCGACCTGGTGGTCCGGCTCCGCTGACCTGTCCGGCGCTCACGGCGTCCGGACGACGTCACCGCCGGACAGGTCGGTGAGGGCGGGCCAGCGCGGCGCGAGGGTGTCGCCGGAGGAGGTCCCGCGCAACCGCCGCTGCACCCACGGCGCGGCGTGCGCGCGGGCCCACGCCAGGTCGGCGTCCCGGCGCTGGCGGCGGTCCATCTCCGGCCGCGGGGCCAGCTCGACCGGCTGCAGGTCGTGCAGCACGCCGAGGATGTCGAGCACCGCGATCGCCATCCGCTGGTGCCCGGCCGAGCTCATGTGCAGCCGGTCGACGTCCCACAGGCGCGGGTCGCGGTACTCGCGCAGCCGCCAGAAGTCCACGATCGTGGCGCCGTGCACGTCGGCGACCTCGCGCACGAGCTCGTTGTACGTCGCCACCCGGCCGCGCAGATGCCGGAACAGCGGCGCGAAGCCGAGGTCGAAGCCGGTGAACAGGAGCACCTTCGCGCCCGCCTCCACGAACCGGGAGACCGCCTCGCCGTAGCGCCCCACCACCGCGTCGACGCTGATCCGCGGGCGCAGGATGTCGTTGCCGCCGGCGTACATCGTCACCAGGTCGGGCCGCAGCGCCAGCGCCGGCGCGACCTGCTCGGCCAGGATCGCGTCCATCTTGCGGCCACGGATCGCGAGGTTGGCGTAGCCGAACCCGTCGGTCGTGCGGCCGAGCACCTCCGCGACGCGGTCCGCCCAGCCCCGCACGCCGTTCGGCCGGGAGGGGTCGTGGTCACCGACGCCCTCGGTGAAGGAGTCGCCCAGGGCGACGTACCGGTGGAAGGTGGGCATGGCTGCCATTGTCCGTTTTGCCGACCCGTCACCTGGATGGCACTCTCACCGGCGTGTCGCACAGCAGGTGACGGGTCGCCGGACGCCTGCCGGGGGCCGGGCGGGCCGGTAGGGTCACGCTCGTGCTGCTCTCCGACCGCGACATCCTCAGCGAGATCGACTCCCAGCGGGTCGCCCTGGACCCCTTCGACGCCGCCATGGTGCAGCCGTCGAGCGTGGACGTCCGGCTGGACCGGTTCTTCCGGGTCTTCGAGAACCACAAGTACCCGCACATCGACCCGGCGCAGGACCAGCCCGACCTGACCCGGCTGGTCGAGCCCGAGGCGGACGAGCCGTTCATCCTGCACCCCGGCGAGTTCGTGCTCGGGTCGACGTACGAGGTGGTCACGCTGCCCGACGACGTGGCCGCCCGGCTGGAGGGCAAGTCGTCGCTCGGGCGGCTCGGCCTGCTGACCCACTCGACCGCCGGCTTCATCGACCCGGGCTTCTCCGGCCACGTCACGCTCGAGCTGTCCAACGTCGCGACGCTGCCGATCAAGCTGTGGCCCGGGATGAAGATCGGCCAGCTCTGCTTCTTCCG
>DASTGV010000515.1:0-10758 GCA_035718765.1 Nocardioidaceae bacterium | reverse complement strand
CGTGGGCTGCGTCCCGGTCGCGCCGGCGACCTGCGACTGGCGGGTGGCCCTGGGCAGCCCGGCCGTCAAGAGCTTCCTGCGCTGGGACCCGAACGTGGCACCGGCTGCCCCCGCGGGCTACCTCGGTGACGCCGTCACCGCCCACCGGATCACCGGCGCGACCTTCACCGCGCCGGGTGAGACCGCCCCGGCGAACTACGTGCGGCTCACCGGCCCGAGCCTCTCGAACCCGCTGACCACGAACCTGTTCACGGTCTCCGGCAAGCTCGCCGGCCCGCTCGCCGCGTCACCCGGCGGCGTCGACTTCGGCGGCCAGGCCGCCGCGAGTGTCTCCTCCACCAAGCGCGTCACCGTGACCAACCTGGCGCAGGGCGCCATCACCCCAGGCGCCGCGACGCTCGGCGGCGCGAACGCCGCCGACTTCCGGGTCGTCGCCGACGGCTGCGCCGGGACCAGCCTCGCCCGGGACGCGAGCTGCACGGTCGACGTCGCGTTCGCGCCTTCTGCGGCCGGCGTGCGCACCGCCTCCCTCACCATCCCGCACAGCGGGCTCCGCTCGCCGTTCTCGGTGGAGCTGACGGGCACCGGCACGGCGGCCGACGCGGCCTCGAAGGCGGAGCTCAGCTCGACGACGCTGGGGTTCGGTGACCAGCGGATCGGCGTCCGGAGCGCGTTGCGCACCGTCGACGTCAAGAGCTCGGGCACCTCGCCGCTCGCGGTGTCGCAGGTGACGCTGACCGGTGCCGACCCCGGCGAGTTCGCCGTGGTCAACGACACCTGCACCGGCAACCCGGTCGCCGTGGGCTCCAGCTGTGCCGTCAGCGTCGCGTTCGACCCGACCAAGGTGCAGGACAGCACCGCGAGCCTGCGGATCTCCTCCGACGACCCGGCGTCGCCGACGAGCGTGGCGCTCACCGGTCACGGGTACGGCGGGGTGGCCGCGAGCTCGAGGACCACGAGCGCGGACGACGGGTTCCCGGACTGGTACCAGGACGAGCGGGGTGTGCGCCTCTCCCAGTGCATCGACCCGACGGACCCGAACTGCGTGGTGCTGCCCGGCGGCACCTACGCCGGCACCCCGCCCCTGCACTTCGCGGACAACTTCCCCGACGAGTTCTTCTACAGCGTCGTGGACAGCGACCAGCTGACCACCCCCGGCTGCAACGGGTCCGCCCCGGGCCGGGCGATGATCCGGATGGCGGTCGAGGGTGCCTTCGGGCAGGGACAGCCGCTGGCCGGTGACCAGATGACCTTCGGCCGGATCCGCATCAACGCCACTTCCGGCCTCTGCCCGGGGGAGACCTACACGTTCGTGCACCCCTACGGCACCGACCAGTTCACCGCGGACGCGGACGGCTCCATCAAGCGCAGCCCCGGCACCGACGACGTCGGCTGCCTGGGTGCCTCGCCGACCGCGCCGTGCGACTTCGGCCTGGCCGTCAAGAGCCGGGTGTTCGGCAGCTTCCTGCGCTGGGACCCGTCGGTGGGCCCGAAGGCGCCGGCCGGCTACCTCGGCGACGGCGCGACCCTGCACCGGATCGTGGGTGCGCCGTACACGGCGCCGGGGGAGAGCGCCCCGGCGAACTCCTTCCGCATCTACCGCGGGAGCACGCTGATCGCGCAGACCAACCTCTTCACGGTCATGGGCAAGATGGCCGGTCCGCTCGTGGTCTCGCCGGCGAACCCGGACTTCGGCAGCGTCGACGTCGGGCAGTCCACCGACCGCACCGTCACCCTGGAGAACCAGGGCATCGACCCGCTCACCGTCAACGGCACTGTCGTGGCCGGGGCGAGCTCGGCCGACTACTCGGTGCCCGCCGCGGACGACCAGTGCTCGGGGCAGGTCCTCGACCCGAAGGCGACCTGCACGATGCGTGTGCGGTTCACCCCGGGTGGGGTGGGTGACCGGCGCGCCACCCTCACCGTCGACCACACCGGCGGCAACAGCCCGACCGCGGCCGTCCTCAGCGGAACCGGCCTCTCGGCCGCGGGCACGCCGGCGCTGTCCGCCGACGTCTCCTCGCTGGACTTCGCCGACCTGCACGTGGGCCGGACGTCGGTCGCGCAGACCGTCACGGTGTCCAACAAGGGCGGCTCGGCACCGCTGACCGTCACCGGGACGGACCTGACGGGCGCCGACGCCGTCGACTTCGCGGTCGTGGCCAACGGCTGCACCGTCGACGTCGCTCCGGGTGACACCTGCGCCCTCAAGGTCGCCTACTCGCCGGTCGACGCGGGGGCGCACCGCGGGACGCTGACCGTCCACGCGGACGCCGCCAGCACACCGGCCGTCACGGTCGCACTCTCGGGCACCGGTTTCGCCGGCAGCTCCGCGGTGTCGCCGGGCGTCCGTCCGGACGACGGGTTCCCGACGTGGTACCAGGACGGGAACGGGGTGCGGCTCGCGCCGTGCATCGACCCGTCGGACACCCGCTGCGTGGTCCTCGGCGGCGCCGGCTTCGACCCGGCCAACCCGGTGTCGTTCCCGGACAACTACCCGCCCGAGTTCTTCTACGCGCTGGCCGACTCCGAGGTCATGCAGACCCCCGGGTGTGAGGGCTCGGCTCCCGGCACGGCCATGCTCCGGCTCGCGCTGGAGGGCACCTTCGCCGGCGACGGTGCCCAGCCCGGCCAGCAGATCGTGTTCGGCCGGGTCCGGTTCAACGCCACCTCGGGCCTCTGCCCGGGCCAGACCTACACGCTGACCACGCCGTACGGCGACCTCCCGGTCACCGCCAACGCCGACGGCGCAGTGGCCCGCACCGTGGGCACCACCGACATCGGCTGCGGCGCTGCGCCGTGCAGCTTCGGGGCGGCCCTGGCCAGCCCGGTGCTCGACGGCTTCGTGCGCTGGGCTCCCGGCGTCGGCGCGGCGGCACCGGCCGGCTACCTCGGCGACGCGGTGAGCTACCACCAGATCGTGGGCGCGACCCACACCGTGGGCGGCGAGCCGGCGAACTACGTGGAGCTCTCGGACGCGTCGGGTGCCTCGGTGGTCAAGTCGTCGAAGTTCCTCGTCAGCGGCAAGCTCGCCGGTGGCCTGGCCGCGGACGCGGTGGCCTTCCCCGACCAGCAGGTGGGCGCCACCTCCGCGACCCGGACGGTGACGTTCACCAACATCGGCAGCTCCCCGGTGAGCGTGGCGGACATCGCGCTCGGCGGTGCCGACCCGGCCGCGTTCTCGGTCGCCGGCGGGACCTGCACGACGGGTCCGGTGGCCGCCGACGGCAGCTGCACGGTCACAGTGCGCTTCGCCCCGACCCAGGTGCGGGCGTACTCCGCGGTGGTGCGGGCGCGGGACGCGGGCGGCAACGCCTTGGGAACGGCGCAGGTGACGGGGCACGGCATCGACGTGGGCATTGCCCGCGCCACCGTCGGTCCCACGGGCCTGCAGTTCGCCAGCCAGCGCGTGGGCACCACGAGCGCGGCCGCCAGTGTCACCGTGACGAACACCGGCACCGCGCCGCTCGTGGTGGGCGCTCCGGAGCTGTCGGGCGCGGCTGCCGGCGACTACACCACCACCAGCGGAGCCGGTTGCGCCTCGGTGGCGCCCGGTGCCAGCTGCGTGGTCGCGGTGAAGTTCACCCCGACCGCCCTCGGGACCAGGACCGCCAGCCTGTCGGTACCGAGCAACGACCCGGTCGGACCGCGCACGGTCGGTCTCACCGGGACGGGGACCGGGAGCCAGATCACGCTCAAGTCCGCCTCGCTCGACCTGGGCAGGACCAAGGTCGGCAAGCCGGTCACGAAGTCGCTGACGCTGTCCAACAGCGGCACGGCACCGCTGACGATCAGCGCAGTGAAGGTGGACGACCCCACCGCGTTCTCGGTGAGCCTCGGCACCTGCAACGTCGCGGTGGCCGCCGGCCGCACCTGCAACATCGCGGTCACCTACCTGGCGCCCGGCCCGGCCGGGAACCGCACCAGCGTGGTCCGGTTCACCAGTGACGCGGTGAACAACCCCACGCTGTCGGTGACCGGCAGCTCCACCTAGCAGCCCCAACCCCACCCGGGTGGGTGTCGGGCCATTCCCCAGATGGCCCGGCACCCACCCTTTCTCTGTCCGGGATGGCCCGGACGGGCGGGTCCGGATGCCAGCCGGTCCACCCACCTCTCGGGGTGCCCGGTCCCGAAGGTTCGGCTGTGCGGCCGCTGTGGGGTCCGGGATCCTCGAGGAAGACAGTGAGGGACTGTCTCTCGGGGGGGTCCGGGGATGGGGAGCAAGATGATGTGGGACATCAAGGTGTTCGGTGCGACGGCGGTCACGACGTCCGCCGGCGTGGTCACGGCGGGTGCCATGGGGGGTGTCAAGCCGCGGCAGATCCTGGAGATCCTGGTCGCGGAGGCCGGCAACCCGGTGCCCAAGGACCGGCTCGCGGAGCTGCTCTGGAACGGCGAGCCGCCCCGTTCCTACGTGGGCACGCTGGAGAGCTACGTGTGCGTGCTGCGCCGCCGCCTGAGCGCCGGCACCGACGGCCGCGGCTCGGCGATCGTCACCAGCACGCAGGGCTACGTCCTCGACCTCGCCGACGTGCGGGTCGACCTGGTCGAGCTCCGGCAGCTGCTCCGCGCGGCCCGCACCTCGACCCCGCGCGAGTCGGTCCAGGGGGTGGAGCGGGCGCTGGGACTGGTGCGGGGCGAGCTGTTCGCCAGCGAGGCCTACGCCCCCTGGGCGGACCGGGAGCGTGCAGTGGTCCAGCGGGAGCTCGTCACCGCCTGCACCCAGGCGGCCGAGCAGGCCCTCGCCCTGGGGGACGTGGCGTCCGCCGCGCGGCTGGCCGCCGCCGCGGTGGGCCAGGACGGGCTGGCCGAGCAGGCCGCCCACGTGCTGATCCGGGCCCTGTGGTCGGGCGGACGGCGGAGCGACGCACTCCGGGCCTACCTCGAGCTCCGTCAGGCGATGGTGACCGAGCTGGGCACCGAGCCCGGGCAGCGGACCCAGGCGCTGTACCTCGAGATCCTGCGGGACGAGCCGGCACCCGCGCGGAGGGCCGGCGACGGACGTGCGGAGGTCGCGACGCTGATGCGGCTCCTGCGCCAGGCGCTCGAGACGATCCCTGGGGTCGAGGTCCCGGACAGTGACTGGGCCCTCTCCCAGGTCGCCAGCCGGGTCGTCCACGCCGTCGCATGACCGGGCGTCCCGCGCAGAACCGTGCGATGGATACCACTCGCGTCCAGACGCCCCTAGGCCGTTCGGGTAGTGCGGAATACCCGACTGGTCGTACGAAACCGGTACCCAAGGCCCATAGCGCCGGTCATGCTCGAAGCGGCATATTCCTGGGAGCGCGGTCGGGGGGTCGACCGCCGGGGGGTAGTGGAACGATGATCGCAACGCAACGAGAGCCTGCGCACGAGCGGATCGCCCGTGTGCTGCTGGTGGACGACCACCGCACGTTCACCGACCTGCTGGAGCTCGCCCTGCGAGGCGAGACCGACCTCGAGTTCGTCGGGGCGGCGCACCGGGCGGCCGAGGCCGAGGCCATGGTGCGCACGCTGCGTCCGGACGTGGTGGTGATGGACGTCAACATCGGTCCGGACGACGGCATCGAGCTGACGGCACGGCTGATGGCCGCGCATCCCGGGCTCTGCGTCGTGGTGCTCACTGCCCACGCCGACACCGGGCTGATGCAGCGCGCCGTGCAGTCGGGCGCGTGCGGGCTCCTGCCCAAGGACGGCTCGCTCCCCGAGATGCTCAACGGGCTGCGCAGCGCGCGGCCCGGGGGGCTCGTCGTGCACCCCACGCTGCTGCGCACGCTGGTCACCCCTGGCAGCTCCGCCGGCGCCACGAGCGGTCCCGCCCCGGCAGCCGTGGCCGCGCTGACCCGGCGCGAGGAGGAGGTGCTGCGGATGCTCGCCGACGGCAAGGACGCGCGCACCATCGCCCGCACCCTCGACATCTCCCTTCACACCTGCCGCGGCTACGTCAAGACACTGCTGATGAAGCTCGATGCGCACTCACAGCTCGAGGCGGTCGCCATCGCCAGTCGTCAGGGGCTCCTCGATGGGCACAGGAACCACTGACCGGGCCGAGGAAGCCAGCGGGGTGTCCCCGCTGTCTCGGGGGTCCTTGGCGTCCCCGTTCTCTCCGGTGCCCGAGGGACCCGGGCGCTCCGTCGTGCGCACTGCGGTCCTCCGCTACGTCACGTGGAGCGTGCTGGTCGTGCTGGCCCTTGCCGCCGGCACCGTGGTCCTCGGCCACAACCTGGCGCGGGACGGCGCGGTTCGCGAGGCCCGCCAGCGCGGTGCCACGATCGCGGAGACGATCGCCGCCCCCCTGGTCAACCGGCGGGTGCGGGCCGGGGACCCGGCCGAGCTCCGGCGGCTGTCCCTGGTGCTGAGGAACCGGATGAGCGACGGCAGCGTCCGGCACATGAAGCTGTGGAGCCGGGACGGCACCGTCATCTGGTCCGACGAGCGGTCGCTGGTCGGCAGGCGCTTCCCCCTCCCCGAGGACGTTCGCGGCCTCTTCGGGACCCACGACGTGACCGCCGAGCTGTCGGAGCTCGACAAGGCGGAGAACGTCGGGGAGCGCGGTGAGGGTCGGCTGCTCGAGGTGTACGCCGGTGCCACGGACGCCGACGGCGAGCCGCTGGTGTTCGAGGTGTACCTGACCACGGCGCAGATGCAGCGGGACGAGCGGGACATCATCGCCGCGTTCCTCCCGCTGACCATCGGCGCCCTGCTCCTGCTGCTCGCGGCCACCGTGCCGCTGGGACTCTCGCTGGCGCGCCGGGTCGAGCGCGCCCAGGTCGAGAGGTCCAAGATGATGCGCCACGCACTCGACGCCTCCGACCTGGAGCGGCGCCGGATCGCGCAGGACCTGCACGACGGCGTCATCCAGGACCTGGCCGGCCTGGGCTACGCGCTGCCGTCGGTCGAGTCCGCGCTGGCGGACGGTGCCCACCCGGAGGCCCAGGACGCGGTGGAGCGGGCCACCCGCCTGGTCCAGCGGGACGTCGCGGCCCTGCGGGCGCTGATGACCGACATCTACCCGCCCGACATCGAGGGCGAGGGGCTCGTCGCGGCCCTCGAGGAGCTGGCCCGGCGAACCGCCGACGAGGCGGGGATGGCGGTGGACGTCGAGGTGCGGCCGGACGTCGCTCCGTCCCCGGACGCGGCCCGGCTCGTCTACCGGGTGGCCCGTGAGGGGCTGCGCAACGTCGTCAAGCACGCGGAGGCCGACCGGGTCGACGTACGCGTGCACGAGGAGGGCGACCTCGTCACGGTCAGGGTCCGAGACGACGGTCGGGGACTTCCGGTGGGTCCGGCAGGCTCCCCGCAGCCGCCGGAAGGTCACCTGGGGCTGCGGCTCCTGGCGGACACGGTGCGGGACCTCGGCGGCACCCTCGACGTCGGGCCCGCTCCGCGGAGAGGGACCCAGCTCGAGGTGACCTTCCCCAGCCACCTCGTGCCGGAGTGACGGTCCGAAGGTTTTCCCAAGGCTCGGGCAGGACCCTGGGCAGATGAGCACGTCGCCCACCCCGCCCACCGAGCCGTCCGTGCCCAGGCAGTACGTCCCGGCGGTCGCGGATCAGGCGGCCGCCTCCGCGCCGACCATCCGGGTGCTGGTGGTCGACGACCACGACGTGATGCGGTTCGGGCTGAACCGCCTGCTCGAGTCCCAGGAGGGGATCGAGGTGTGCGGCACGGCTGAGAACGGTGCGACGGCAGTGACGATGGCCGACGACCTGCTGCCCGACGTGATCCTGATGGACGTGTCCATGCCGGTGCTCGACGGCGTGTCGGCGACCCGGGCGATCCTGCGCGACCACCCGGCGGTACGGGTCCTGGTGCTGACGTCGTACCGCCTGGAGACGGTGGTGCGCCGCGCGATGGCGGCCGGGGCCGCGGGCTACCTGCTCAAGGACTGCCCACCGGACGTGCTGGTCGACTCCGTGCGCCGGGTCTTCCGGGGCGAGCGTCCGATGGCGCCGTCGGTGCGGACGCCGCTCTGACTCACCGGCGGTCAGCTGTCGTCGCCGCGTCCGGGACGGCCGAGTGGGTGTGCTCGTGCTCGTCGTCGTGGAGCCCGGGCCGCAGGCCGGCGAACGTCAGGACGGCGACAGCGGCGAGCAGGACGCCGGCCGCCACCACCGTCCCGGTGGCCGAGGAGCGGGTGCGCATGAGCCGTGGCGTCGCGGCCGGACGGCGACGCCACGCGGGGAGCACCAGCAGGATGGTCATCACCTCCAGCAGGGCGCAGGCGACGTCGGTGCTGCCCAGCTCCTCGGGGACCCGGAAACCGGCCGGTCCCAGAGGGAGGCCGGTGGTCCTGGAGACCAGCCAGACCGCGAGTGCTCCCAGGCTGCTGGCCGTCACGGCCGCCGCGAGCCCGCGGGACCAGCGGAGCCACACCGTCACGGCCAGCAGCGTCTGGACGGCCTGGAGCCCGACGAAGAAGAGGCCCGCCAGAGCCCACTCCTGGGAGTGCTCGCCCACCACCGAGGCGTGCAGCGCGGCCGCCCCGGTCAGGGCGCCCGACGCACCGATCCGCAGCACCGTGTTGTCTCCGATGGCACGTCCGGAGGGACGCCGCGTCATCGCCGGGCCCCCGTCCCGGTCGTGTGGTCGTGGTGGTCCTCGGACGGGGAGCCGTGGCCGCCCGCCGCCGGCGTGAGGACGCCGAGCGGCACCCGCTGCGACGCCTCCTCCGCCCCGTAGGCCAGCCAGAGACGCGGCCGCGCGGCGCCGTCGTCCGGCAGGTCGAACCACAGCTGCACGTCGACGGCCGTGCCCGGCACGAGGGTTCCGCCGGAGAGCGTCGCGCCGGCGGGCGCAGCCGTCCCGTCGACGCCGGACAGGCGGAACAGCGAGGCCCTCCAGGGGGCCGCACCGGTGCGCGAGTCGCCCCGAAGGCGGACATGCACCCGCAGCTGCGTGGTCCCGTCGAGCCCCTGCATCGAGCGCATCGTCGGCGGACCCTGGGTGCTCGGCACGAAGCCGGTCTCGACCCGCACCACGGTCATGGTCCCGAACCCGGTGCGCACCGGGACCCCGACGGCCGGGGCGGGCTGGCGCACGAGGTGCGCGAGCCCGAGCACCAGGCCCGCCGCGGCCAGCGCGGCCGTGGCGGCGACCAGCAGCAGCCGCAGGCTCCTGGCGGGGGGACGGGAGGTCGCCGGCCGGGGTCGTGGCGGGCTGGTCAGGACGGTCATCGGGTGCTCATCTCGTCGGAAGCGGCTTGAGGTCGGACTGGGTGGTGCTGTGGACGCGCAGCAGGCCCCACGCGCCGCCCCCGAGCATGTGGAAGAAGTTGCGGTCGTTGTAGAGGTAGTCGCCGGGCCGGCCGTCGGAGGGGCACGTCGGCGTGGCGGTGGTCAGGTCCAGCGGGCTGTTGCTCCCGGCGCAGATCCCGGCGTTGAAGACCCGCCCGGTGTCCAGGCCGCCCTGCCCGGTGACCACGTTGCTGTTCGCGTCGTAGCTCTCGTAGCGCCAGCTGTGCCCCGTGATCCCGAAGGTGTGCACCCTGGGGAGGTCCTGGCTGTTGAGGATGCGCACCATGACCGGGTCGTTCGGGTAGGCGCGGAAGACCGGGGTCATCGGGTCGCCGTACACGACGGAGGAGAAGACGTCGGCCATGGTGCCGCTCGTGCCGCCGGCGCCGATGCGTCCGGCGAACGGCTCGGTGCGGTAGTTGACGCCCACCTCGCCCTGGTCCTCGGGGTCGGGCATACCCACGACCCCGGCCGGCTCGGTGCCCGGGTCGGCCGGCTCCGCGCCAGGGTCGGTCGTGGGTACGTCGGGCGGGGCGGCGTCCTGGACGGGCCGGCCGTTCCGGTCCACGAGGTTCAGGCCGTCCTGCAGGTCGGCCACGAACTCGCGGTAGGAACGCACGGCGCCACTGGCGTCCTTCCACCGGATCACCGCCTGCTCGCCGGACGTCACCTCGGCCTGCGTGGCGGGGTCGAGGTAGACCGCCCCCTTCGGCTCCACGACCAGCCCGGCCCAGGCACCGTGGTGGCGGGTCGTCCGCAGGTTGCCGAAGTCCGCCAGGTTGACCACCCCGATGGCGCGCGAGTCGAGGTACCACGTCGAGGTGATCGAGCTCCCCGGCGCCACGGTCGTGTCGTAGTTGTAGCCGACCGAGGCGCCGTCGGCGGTCGCCGCGTAGGAGCGCACCAGCCCGCTGGGGTGGATCGAGGCCCGCGACCCGGCCGGCCAGCTCGGCACGACCGAGGTCGCGGTGTTGCCGACCAGGTTCGACACCGAGGCCGTGCCGGAGTCCCCGATCCGCTCGACCGGGTTCAGCGGGTCGCCGTCGCCGAGCGCGACGCCGTCCTTGGGGAGCCGGTTGGTCAGGGTCAGGGTCAGGCAGTCGCCCTCGTTCGCACGCAGGAACAGCGGCTTGGTCGCGGTGCCCGCCTTGGGGCTTCCTGCCGTGTCGAGGTCGCTGTCGAGCACGTAGACGACGCCCTTGGGGTCGTGGTCGCCGGCCCGGTCGTAGACCACGTCCTGCGCGACGATGCTCAGCCTGTACGCGCGCGGGGTCGCGCCCTTGGGGCACGGCGACGGAGCGCTCTTCGGAGCGCTCGGGACGGCGCCGGGACGCAGCGCCGGCCACTCCTCGCCGGGCTTGCCGGTGACGGGCGCGGCGTTGGTCGGCAGCGGCTGCAGGTCGGCGACGCGCTTGGCGGGCACCCGGAAGATGCCCCACATCCCGTTCCAGAGGTCGTTCAGCGGCATCGAGCCGTAGAGGTAGTCACCCGGGGCACCCGCGCCACCAGGCACGACCAGCGTGCTGCCGGCCTCGGTCTCGCC
>DASTGV010000514.1:0-2621 GCA_035718765.1 Nocardioidaceae bacterium | reverse complement strand
GTGTCGGCGCTGAGCGTCACGGGTGCCGCCGCGGTGGCCAACGAGCTGCCGGTCCCGGTCCAGCGGGCCGTCGCGCACTTCTCCGAGCAGTTCCTGCCGTTCAGCTTCCCGCGCCCCGCCGGGGACCGGCCGGCCGGCCGCGACACCACCAGCACCCGCCCCGACCCGGGCCGCGACCTGCCGTCGGGCTCCCCGGCCGGCGTGCTGCCGGGGACGGCGGACGGTACGTCGGCCCAGCCCGGGTCGCGCCGCCCCGGCACGCAGCCCGCCGGTTCCGGCAGCGCCGGCACGGGCCACGTCACCCGGAGCCGGACCGGCTCGCACCGTGGCACCACGACCCACCAGGCGCCCGCGCCCTCCGCCGGGTCGTCCGGCGGGGGTGCCCAGGCTCGCGGCACGACCCCGGCCGCCCCGGCCCGGAGCCGGCCCGACCCCGTGGGCGCGTCCCCCGACCCCGCCGCCGGGGACGTCAGGGACGGAGCCCACGAGGGCACGCCCGGCCCCCGGAAGGACCCGTCGGGCCCGGCCCCGAAGAGCCGCGCCCACACCGGCACCGGCGACACCGGTGACACCGGCAAGGACGTCCGGGCCACGACGCCGGACGCCGAGGGCGGCGGGTCCGGCGGCACCGGCCGGTGGAACGGCGCCGGTGCCCACGTCAAGGAGCCGAAGGCCGCGGGCGCGACCGCTGCCGCAGCGGCGCCCGGGCCCGCCAGGAGCGCCGCCGCGTCCGGCGGCCACGACGCCGCGACGCAGGACGGGTCCGGCGTCCCCACGCCGTGATGACACAATCCCGGGGTGCCTGAGTTCCGGAGCGGTTTCGCGTCCTTCGTCGGCCGCCCCAACGCGGGCAAGTCGACCCTGACCAACGCCCTGGTCGGCACCAAGGTGGCGATCACCTCGTCGCGCCCGCAGACCACCCGGACCGTGGTGCGCGGCATCGTGCACCGGCCCGACGCGCAGCTGGTGCTCGTCGACACCCCGGGCCTGCACCGGCCCCGCACCCTCCTGGGCGAGCGGCTCAACGACCTGGTCACCACCACCTGGGCCGAGGTCGACGTGGTCGCGGTCTGCTTCCCGGCCGACGAGAAGATCGGCCCCGGGGACCGGTTCATCGTCAACGAGCTGGCCAAGGTGCGCCGTACGACGAAGCTGGCGGTCGTCACCAAGACCGACCTGGCCACCCCGGAGCAGCTCGCCGAGCAGCTGCTGGCCGTGCAGCGGCTGGGGGAGGAGACCTCGACCAGCTGGCAGGAGATCGTCCCGGTCTCGGCGCTGGCCGGCGACCAGGTCGGGCTGCTCGCCGACCTCCTGGTCGCCCAGATGCCGGAGGGGCCGGCGCTGTACCCGGACGGGGAGCTGACCGACGCGCCCGAGGAGACGATCGTCGCCGAGCTGATCCGCGAGGCGGCGCTCGAGGGGGTCCGCGACGAGCTGCCGCACTCGATCGCGGTGCTGGTGGAGGAGATGGGCCTGCGGGAGGGACGGCCGGCCGACAGGCCACTGCTGGACGTGCACGCGAACGTCTACGTCGAGCGTTCCTCGCAGAAGGGCATCGTGATCGGCCACAAGGGCGCCCGGCTCAAGGCCGTCGGCAGCGCGGCGCGCACCCAGATCGAGGCGCTGCTCGGCACCCCGGTCTACCTCGACCTGCACGTGAAGATCGCCAAGGACTGGCAGCGCGACCCCAAGCAGCTGCGCAAGCTCGGCTTCTAGGAAGGCACCCAGCAGAACCCGTAGTGCTGGCCGCGCGACCACTGCTGGCGCGTCGGCCACTCCCACCCGTAGCGGAACTTCAGCGTGTTGCCGGACCGGGACCGGGCCCGGCCCTTGCAGACGCTGTCACCGGCCTTGCGCACCGCGGCGGCGCCGGGGTACCTGGCCCCGCCCGCGAGGCCGATCGTGGTGATCGCCTGCCAGGAGTGCTTCCGGCTGCAGATCACCCGCTGGAAGCCGCGCGCGCCCGGGGCGGCGGTGCCGCAGAGCCCGTAGCGGGACAGGCCCTTGGCGCCGTCCAGCACGCCGTGCAGGCGCCCGCCGCCGGGCAGGGGCGCCAGCTGGTCCTGGCCGGCGAACGCGATCACGTCGCAGCGGAACCAGTCGGCGCCCTGGTCGGACTGGTCGAGGGTCGGGCTGTACCAGACCACGTTGAGCCGGCTGAGCCGGCGCGCGTCGGTCGACCCGCCGACGTACTCCTGGAGCTTGCGGGGGCAGGTGGTCGTGAGCTGTCGCTGCACGGTCGCGGAGTCCACCGCCACCGCGTGCCCGTCGACGACCGTGTCGAGGGTGCCGACGTAGATGGTCTGCGCGGTGTGCGCGCCACGGCACGGGACCGGGGTGGAGGCGTTGGTGGGCTGGGTCAGCTGCGGCACGGTGAGCCGGTAGCACGCGGCCTGCCTCGGCGCCGGCGGTACGGCGGGCGTGGTGGACGCCGGGCTCGACGCGCTCGCGGGTCCGGACGCGGCGCTGCTCGACGTGGTGCTGGGGGAGGCGGACGGCTTCTCCGAGGCGCCGGGCCCGCCGCTGCACCCGGCCAGCAGCAGCGTGGCCACCACCGCGAGGAGCAGCGCGGCGGGCAGGGGGCGGCGGAGGCGATGGCTCCTCACTGCGTCGTCTTGGCC
>DASTGV010000513.1:0-4483 GCA_035718765.1 Nocardioidaceae bacterium | reverse complement strand
CACGGCGTGCTCCGGCTGATCCTCGAGCTCGAGGGGGAGACGGTCACCGAGGCCCGCTGCGGCATCGGCTACCTGCACACCGGCATCGAGAAGAACATGGAGTTCCGATCCTGGACGCAGGGCGTCACGTTCTGCACCCGGATGGACTACCTGTCGCCGTTCTACAACGAGGCGACCTACGTGCTCGGCGTGGAGCGGCTCCTCGACATCGAGGACGACGTGCCGGAGAAGGCCCAGGTCATGCGGGTCCTGCTCATGGAGCTGAACCGGATCTCCAGCCACCTCGTCGCGATCGCGACCGGCGGCATGGAGATCGGCGCGCTGACGGTGATGACGATCGGCTTCCGCGAGCGCGAGATGTGCCTCGACCTGTTCGAGCTGATCACCGGTCTGCGGATGAACCACGCGTTCATCCGGCCCGGCGGCGTCGCGCAGGACCTGCCGCCCGGTGCGCTCGACCAGATCCGCGACTTCATCGCGCTGATGAAGAAGCGGCTCCCCGAGTACGCCGACCTGTGCAACGCGAACCCGATCTTCAAGGGTCGCCTGGAGAACGTCGGCCACCTGGACCTCGCGGGCTGCCTGGCGCTGGGCATCACCGGCCCGGTGCTGCGCTCGACCGGCTACCCGTGGGACCTGCGCAAGACCCAGCCGTACTCCGGCTACGAGGACTACGACTTCGAGGTCTGCACCTGGGACACCGCGGACGCCTACGGCCGGTTCCGGATCCGGCTGGACGAGATGTGGGAGTCCTTGAAGATCGTCCAGCAGTGCGCCGACCGGCTGGCCGGGCTGGAGGGTGCGCCGGTGATGGTCGCCGACAAGAAGATCGCCTGGCCGAGCCAGCTCGCGGTCGGCACCGACGGGATGGGCAACAGCCTCGACCACATCCGGCACATCATGGGTGAGTCGATGGAGGCGCTGATCCACCACTTCAAGCTGGTGACCGAGGGCTTCCGGGTCCCGGCCGGGCAGGCCTACGTGCCGGTGGAGTCGCCCCGCGGCGAGCTCGGCGCGCACGTCGTCTCCGACGGCGGCACCCGCCCGTTCCGTGCGCACTTCCGTGACCCGTCGTTCACGAACCTGCAGGCGACGTCGGTGATGAGCGAGGGCGGCATGGTCGCCGACGTCATCGTCGCCATCGCCTCGATCGACCCCGTGATGGGTGGAGTCGACCGATGAGCCACCCCACAGCTCCGCTCACTTCGTTCACGCTTCTGAGGGGACCCCGCAGTTGACCGAGATCCAGTCGTCACCTCTCGACGAGACCGTCCTCGCGGAGCTGCGCGAGATCACCGCGCGCTACCCGCAGCCCCGCTCGGCGCTGCTGCCGATGCTGCACCTCGTGCAGAGCGTCGAGGGCCGGGTGACCTCCCGGGGCATCGAGGCGTGCGCCGACATCCTCGGCATCTCCGCAGCGGAGGTCTCGGGTGTCGCGACCTTCTACACGATGTACAAGCGCCGCCCGGTCGGTGACTACCACGTCGGCGTCTGCACCAACACGCTGTGCGCGGTGATGGGCGGGGACGTGATCTTCGAGCGGCTCAAGGAGCACCTCGAGGTCGGCAACGACGAGACCACCGCCGACGGCAGGATCACCCTCGAGCACCTCGAGTGCAACGCGGCCTGCGACTACGCCCCGGTGATGATGGTCAACTGGGAGTTCATGGACAACCAGACCCCGCAGTCGGCGACCCAGCTGGTCGACGACCTCCGCGAGGGCAAGGAGGTCCGCTCCACCCGCGGTCCGCGGATCTGCACCTGGCGCGAGGCCGAGCGGGTGCTCGCCGGCTTCCCCGACGACCGCGCCGACGAGGGTCCGGCGGCAGGCCCCGCGTCGCTGCTCGGCCTGCAGATCGCCCGCGAGAACGACTGGACGGCGCCGGAGTCCGAGCAGGCCCAGCGGCGCACGACCACCCAGCGCGCCGCGAAGAAGAGCACCGCCAAGACCAAGGGCGGCGCCGCCAAGCAGGCCGACACGTCCCGCGCGGAGACCGAGACCACGGTCGAGCAGTCCGGGGCCGCGACCCGCGGTGAGGACGCCGGCGGGAAGAAGGAGGGCTCCTGATGGTCGACACCCTGACCCCGGTGCTGTCGGACGCCTGGGACACCGACAGGCCCTGGACGCTGGAGTCCTACGAGCAGACCGGCGGGTACGCCGCGCTCGACACCGCCCTGGGCATGTCCCAGGACGACGTCATCGGGCTGGTCAAGGACTCCGGACTGCGCGGCCGTGGCGGCGCGGGCTTCCCGACCGGCATGAAGTGGAGCTTCATCCCGCAGGGGGACGGCAAGCCGCACTACCTCGTGGTGAACGCCGACGAGTCCGAGCCGGGCACGTGCAAGGACATCCCGCTGATGATGGCCACGCCGCACACCCTGGTGGAGGGCGTGATCATCAGCTGCTACGCGATCCGGGCCAACCACGCGTTCATCTACGTGCGCGGCGAGGTGCTGCACGTCGTACGCCGGCTGCAGCGCGCCGTGCAGGAGGCCTACCTCGCGGGCCACCTCGGCAAGGACATCCACGGCTCCGGCTTCGACCTCGAGGTCACCGTGCACGCCGGCGCCGGGGCCTACATCTGCGGGGAGGAGACCGCGCTCCTCGACTCGCTCGAGGGCCGCCGCGGGCAACCGCGGCTGCGCCCGCCGTTCCCCGCCATCGCCGGCCTGTACGCCGCGCCGACCGTGATCAACAACGTCGAGTCGATCGCCTCGGTGCCGAGCATCGTGCGCAACGGCGCGGACTGGTTCGGCTCGATGGGCACCGAGAAGAGCAAGGGCATGACGCTCTACTCGCTGTCCGGCCACGTGAGGCGTCCCGGCCAGTTCGAGGCGCCGCTCGGGATCACCCTGCGGGAGCTGCTCGGCCTCGCCGGCGGCGTCCGCGAGGGCCACGAGCTGAAGTTCTGGACCCCCGGCGGCTCGTCCACCCCGATCCTCACCGCCGAGCACCTCGACGTGCCCCTCGACTACGAGGGCGTCGGCAAGGCCGGCTCGATGCTCGGCACCAAGGCGCTCCAGATCTTCGACGAGACCACCTGCGTGGTGCGGGCCGTGCTGCGGTGGACCGAGTTCTACAAGCACGAGTCGTGCGGCAAGTGCACCCCGTGCCGCGAGGGCACCTGGTGGCTGGTGCAGACGCTCGCCCGGCTCGAGAAGGGCCAGGGCGAGGAGAAGGACCTCGAGACGCTGCTCGACCAGTGCGACAACATCCTGGGCCGGTCGTTCTGCGCGCTCGGTGACGGCGCGACCAGCCCGATCACGTCGTCGATCCAGCACTTCCGCGGCGAGTACATCGCGCACTTCGAGCAGGGCGGCTGCCCGTTCGACCCGGCCGCCTCCACCCTCTTCGCCCCCGCAGGAGCCACTGCATGAGCACGGTTTCGACTAGCTCGACCAGCGTCGAGAAGACCGACCTCGTCACCGTCACCATCGACGACGTCGAGGTGGCGGTCCCCAAGGACTCGCTGGTGATCCGCGCCGCCGAGCAGATCGGCGTGCAGATCCCGCGGTTCTGCGACCACCCGCTGCTCGCGCCGGTCGGCGCCTGCCGCCAGTGCCTGGTCGAGGTGTGGGCGCCGCGCAACGGCGAGCTGATGTCCATGGGCAAGCCGCAGGCGTCCTGCACCCTCGCGGTCTCCGACGGCATGGTCGTGCGCACGCAGGTCAGCTCCAAGGTCGCCGACAAGGCGCAGCAGGGGATCATGGAGTTCCTGCTCGTCAACCACCCGCTCGACTGCCCGGTCTGCGACAAGGGCGGCGAGTGCCCGCTGCAGAACCAGGCGATGTCGAACGGCCGCGCCGAGTCCCGCTTCTCCGAGAGCGGCGGCACCAAGCGGACCTTCCCCAAGCCGATCAACATCTCGGCGCAGGTGCTGCTCGACCGCGAGCGGTGCGTGCTGTGCGCGCGGTGCACCCGCTTCTCCGAGCAGATCGCCGGCGACCCGTTCATCGCCTTGATCGAGCGGGGTGCCCTCCAGCAGGTCGGCATCTACGAGCACGAGCCGTTCGAGTCCTACTTCTCCGGCAACACCATCCAGATCTGCCCGGTGGGCGCGCTGACCTCCGCGGCGTACCGCTTCCGCTCCCGCCCGTTCGACCTCGTCTCCACGCCGTCCGTGTGCGAGCACTGCGCGTCCGGCTGCTCGCTGCGCACCGACCACCGCCGCGGCAAGGTCACCCGCCGGCTGGCCGGCAACGACCCGGACGTGAACGAGGAGTGGAACTGCGACAAGGGCCGCTTCGCGTTCCTGTACGCCCGCCAGGAGGACCGGCTCACCACCCCGCTCGTGCGGGACGAGGAGACCGGGCAGCACCGGCCCGCCTCGTGGCCGGAGGCGTTCGCCGTGGCCGCCAGCGGCCTGGCCGCGGCCCAGGGCAACGTCGGGGTGCTGACCGGTGGCCGGCTCACCGGTGAGGACGCCTACGCCTACAGCAAGTTCGCGCGCGTCGCGCTCGGCACCAACGACATCGACTTCCG
>DASTGV010000512.1:0-4612 GCA_035718765.1 Nocardioidaceae bacterium | reverse complement strand
CCCGCCCTGTTCAGCAACTCCTAGTCGCCGACCCGTCACCTGGTAGGCACTCTCACCGGCGTGTCGCGCAGGAAGTGACGGGTCAGCCGAGCGACCGGCGGTACTCCAGCACCGGTACGACGACCCCGCCGACCTCGTGCGAGCCGGTCGTCCCGTCGTGCGTCCAGCCGTTGCGCCGGTAGAACGACTGGGCGCGCTCGTTGCCGCGCACCACGTACAGCCGAGCGCTCGAGCAGCCCCAGCCGGCGAACCGTCCGAGCAGCGCGTCGTGCAGCGCCTGCCCGGCGCCGCCGCCCTGCCGCTCCGGCAGCAGGTGGAGGGCGTTGAGGTGGGCGACGTCGCCGCGCGCCTCGCCCTGGGTGAAGCCGACGACCTCCCCGTCGTACGTCGCGACCAGGAGCGCCGACCGCGCCGGGGCCTCCGCCAGACGCTCCCGCCAGACGGCCTCCTGACGGGCGGGCGTCACCTGCGCCAGGGCGTCGGCGGGCAGCAGCCCGGCGTACGCGGCGTTCCGGGAGACCGCGTGCACGCGGCCGACCGCGGCGAGGTCGTCGGGGGTGGCGGGCCGGATCTGCACTCGGCGAAGATAGCCCCATGCCGACATATGTCGCGTTGCTGCGCGCCCTCAACGTGGGCGGCCGGTTCTACAAGATGGCCGACCTGCGCGAGCACCTCACCCAGTCCGGGCTGGAGGACGTGGAGACGCACATCCAGACCGGCAACGTGCGCTTCCGTACGTCGATGCGCTCGGCGGCGAAGGTCGAGAAGCACGTGGAGGACGTGCTGGCCGAGCACTGCCGGTTCGACGTGCCCGCGGTGATCTTCACGCCGGAACAGCTGCGGCAGGTGTGGAACGACGCGATGGGCATCCCCGAGCCGGCCTTCGGCGCCGACGGCGACCAGCGGCGCTACGTCACCTTCTTCAAGGTCGGCCACGCGCCGGCGGGCGACGTCGCGAAGCAGATCGAGGCCTGGGACGAGGAGGGCGAGTCGGCGACGGTCATCGACCGAGCCGTGCACATCTGGCTCAACCGCACGACGCACGAGGCGAAGTTCTTCGGGGCGTTCAAGAAGGCCCTCGCGCCGGGCACGAACCGCGACCTCAAGGTGGTGCGGACGCTCGACGAGAAGTGGGGCGCCTGAGGGCTTCAGGCGGGGACCGACTCGACCGTCTCGACGCGGCGCAGGTCGCGGACCGACCGCGACGAGAGCACCAGCAGCACGGTGGCCAGGTAGACGCCCGCGCTGACCACCAGCACGGGCCGGTAGCCGAACGCCTCCCCGAGCGGGCCGTAGATGACCTGCCCCAGGGGCATCGCCACGAACGAGCCCAGCGCGTCGTAGGAGTAGGCCCGCGAGAGCACCCGCTCGTCGATGTGCTCCTGCATCGACACGCTCCAGCCGATGCTGAACACCTCGACGGCCGCACCGGCGACGAACGCGGCGGCCACCAGCGGCAGGACCTGCGGGTCCAGCCCGAGGATCAGCATCGGGACGGCGAAGAAGGCCATGCCGATCATCCCGGCCAGCAGTGGCCGACGCAGCCGCACGCGGAGCATGACCAGGGTCATCACCAGCAGGCCGACGGACTCGGCCGACAGCACGAGGCCCCAGCCGCGCACGCCGAAGGTCTCCCGGGCCAGGGCCGGGCCGAGGGTGAACCAGGCGCCCGCGTGGATCGCGTTCATCACCCCGAAGCCGGCCACGACCACCCACAGCCAGGTGTTCCCGGTGAACACCGACCAGCCCTCGCGCAGGTCGCGCAGCATGCTCGCGTCGCGGCTGTCGGTGCGCGCCGGGAGGCTCACGCGGGTGAGCAGCAGCGCGGCGGCCAGCCAGCTCACCGCGTCGAACGCGAGCGCCCAGCCCGAGCCCACGCCGGCCACCAGCAAAGCGGCCACCGTCGGGCCGACCACGGTCAGCCCGGCCCGTGAGAACGAGAGCAGCGCGTTCGCCTGCTGGAGGTGGGAGCGCGGCGCGATCTGCGGGACGATGCCCTCCATCGCGGGCATCGTGAACGCCGACACCGTGCCGTTGGCCGCCTCGAGCGCCACCAGCATCCACAGCTCGGCGTGCCCGCTGATGACCAGGTAGGCGACGGTGCCCTGGGTGAGCGCCGACAGCAGGTTCGAGGTCCGGACCACGGCCGAGCGCGAGAACCGGTCGGAGACGACCCCGCCGACCAGCAGGAACAGCACCATCGGCAGGGTCCGGGCCGCGAGCACCAGGCCGAGACCGCTGGCCGAGCCGGTGAGGTCCAGCACCGCGAACGCCAGCGCGATCGGGGCCATGGTCGAGCCGGCCGTCGACGTCACCCGGGCGGCGTAGAACCAGGCGAACTTCGGCTCGCGCAGCGGGACCAGGGCGTCCGGCAGCCTCATCGGCCCGTCTCCTCGGTCATCTGGAAGGTCGCCGCGGTGAGGTTCACGTGCACCGTGCCGGGCGACCGGGACGGCTGCGCCTCGGCGTGCACGAGTGCCGACGCCTCACGCACCAGCTCCTCGGCCCGCTGCCACACCTCGGGGGTCACCCACAGCTCGGCGTCGCAGAACAGCGAGCGGGTGCGCGGCGTGCGGAGCCGGGCCCGCCGGACCAGCTCCTCGGCCGTCGCCCGGACGTAGACCTCCTGGTCCTCCGGCGACGCCTTCTCGCGGGGCCGGGCCTGCCAGGGGTGCCGGTAGCGCTTGGCCACGCCGCCGCGGATCTTCTCCTCGCCCGCGACCTCCACGGCGCCGGCCTCGAGGAGCACCCGCAGGTGGTAGGAGGCGTTGGCGTGCGAGATGCCGAGCTCGCGGGCCACCTCGGCCGCGGACAGCTCGGCCCCGGTGAGCAGGGAGAGCATCCGCAGCCGCACCGGGTGCGCCGTGGCCCGCAGGGACGAGACCGCATCGGCGTCGTCGGACATCGGCCACCTCCGTCGTACCGTCAAAGAACTGTTGGGGAGTAGCAGACCATGCCCCTCCGCCGACTGTCAAACAGTTGTTGGGGGGGTTCGGTCGGTGAACATTCTGCATCGTTTCGGCGTGGCGGCCGGAGGTGCTTGACCGATATCGGGGGACTCGGGATAGAACATCCCTGTCGCCCACCCACGTCGCCTTCTCGGGAGCCGCCATGTCCGACCAGCCCGTCCTGCCCGCACGTCGCACCGTGCTCACCGGGGCCGCCGCACTCGCCGCCGTCGGGTTCGTGCCCGGCGTCGCCCAGGCCGCCGGCGGGGACAACGAGGGCGGCAACCACCGCGCCCGGCTCACCGTCCTCGGCACCACCGACCTGCACGGCAACGTCTTCAACTGGGACTACTTCAAGAACGCGGAGTACACCGACTCGCAGTCGCGCGACATCGGCATCGCCAAGGCGGCCACGCTGATCAAGGGCGTCCGGGAGGAGCGGGCCGGCGAGGCGATCCTCACCCTCGACGCCGGCGACACCATCCAGGGCACCCCGCTGGCCTACTACTACGCCAAGATCGACCCGATCACCGGTGGTGCGACCCACCCGATGGCGGCCGCCATGAACGCCGTCGGGTACGACGCCGCGGCGCTCGGCAACCACGAGTTCAACTACGGCCTGGACATCCTGCGCGCCTTCCAGTCGCAGCTCGACCACCCGCTGCTCGGCGCCAACGCCGTCGACGACGCGTCGGGACGGCCGGCCTTCCCGCCGTACGTCATCAAGAAGCTCCGGCCGACCAAGAACGGGCCGACCCTGACCGTCGGCATCCTCGGTCTCACCAACCCCGGCATCGCGATCTGGGACAAGGCCAACGTCGAGGGGCGGCTGCACTTCCCGGGCCTGGTCGAGCAGGCCGAGCTCTTCGTGCCCGAGCTGAAGAAGGCCGGCTGCGACGTGGTCGTGGTGGCCGCGCACTCCGGGGCGGACACCAGCTCGTCGTACGGCGACGCGCTGCCCTACCCCGAGAACGCCTCCACGCTGGTCGCCCAGCAGGTGCCGGGCATCGACGCGATCCTGGTCGGGCACGCCCACGTCGAGATCCCGCAGCGGCTGGTCGACGGCCCGACGCCGGGCAAGCAGGTGCTGCTCACCGAGCCGCTCTACTGGGGCATGCGGGTCTCGGTCATCGACCTGATGCTGGAGGTCCGCGACCGCCGCTGGCAGGTCGTCTCCGCGACCTCGCAGGTCCTCGACTCCGCGAAGGTCGACGAGGACCCCGAGGTCGCGTCGCTGGTGCTCGCGCAGCACAAGAAGGTCGTCGACTACGTCAACTCGCCGATCGGCAAGTCGACCCAGGCGATGTCCGCCCAGCGGGCCGTCGTCGAGGACGTCGCCGCGATCGACTTCGTCAACTACGTGCAGGCCGACACGGTCCGCGCGGCGCTGGCCGGCACCCCCGACGCGGCGCTGCCCGTGCTCAGCATCGCCGCACCGTTCAACCGCGGCGCCGCCATCCCGCAGGGCGAGGTGACCGTGCGGGACGTGGCCGGGCTCTACATCTACGACAACACGCTGCTCGCGGTGAAGGTCACCGGCGCGCAGATCAAGGACTACCTGGAGTACAGCGCGAACTACTTCAAGCAGGTCAGCGGCCCCGGCCCGTTCACCTCCGACCAGGTCACCAACGCGGTCACCGCGAACGCACCCAAGGGCACCCCGG
>DASTGV010000511.1:0-2140 GCA_035718765.1 Nocardioidaceae bacterium | reverse complement strand
GTGACCCTGCATCGCATCCCATACTCGGGACGGCGTCAACGGCATGTCCGCGTGCCGGATGCCGAACGGCTTGAGCGCATCCATGACCGCGTTGACCACCGCCGGCGGTGATCCGACGGTCGCCGACTCCCCCACGCCCTTCGCGCCGATGGGGTGGTGCGGCGAGGGGGTGACGGTGTGCCCGGTCTCCCAGTGCGGCACCTCGAGCGCGGTGGGGATCAGGTAGTCCATCAGCGAGCCGCCCAGACAGTTGCCGTCCTCGTCGAAGGCGATCATCTCCATCAGGGCCATGCCGACCCCGTCGGTCAGCCCGCCGTGCACCTGGCCCTCGATGATCATCGGGTTGATCCGGGTGCCGCAGTCGTCGACGGCGATGAACCGGCGCACCTTGACCACGGCCGTGCCTGGGTCGATGTCCACGACGCAGATGTAGGCACCGAACGGGTACGTCAGGTTGGAGGGGTTGTAGCAGATCTGGGCCTCCAGCCCGCCCTCGAGGCCCTCGGGCAGGTCGCCCGCACCGTGCGCGCGCATGGCGATCTCCTGGATCGTCACCGACCGGCTCGGGTCGCCCTTCACGTGGAAGGAGCCCTTCTGCCACTCCAGGTCGACCACCGACACCTCGAGCATCCCCGACGCGATGATCTGTGCCTTGTCGCGCACCTTGCGGGCCACCAGGGCGGCGGCCGCCCCGGACACCGGGGTCGACCTGCTGCCGTAGGTGCCGAGCCCGAAGGGCGTCTGGTCGGTGTCGCCGTTGACCACCTGGATGTCGGCCGGCGGGATGCCGATCTCCTCCGCGATGATCTGCGCGAACGTGGTCTCGTGCCCCTGGCCCTGGCTCATGCAGGACAGCCGGACCACGGCCTTGCCGGTCGGGTGCACCCGCAGCTCGGCGCCGTCGGCCATTCCCAGCCCGAGGATGTCCATGTCCTTGCGTGGGCCCGCGCCCACGGCCTCGGTGAAGAACGCGACACCGATCCCCATGAGCTCACCGCGCGCCCGCTTCTCGGCCTGCTCGGCACGCAGGTCGTCGTACCCCGCCATCTCGAGCGCGAGGTCGAGCGCGCGCTCGTACTCGCCGGAGTCGTAGACCCAGCCGGTCTTGCTCGTGTACGGGAACTGGTCGGGCTGGATGAGGTTCTTGCGCCGGAGCGCGACGGGGTCCATCTCCAGGTCGTAGGCGAGCACGTCGACCATCCGCTCGACCAGGTAGACGGCCTCGGTGATCCGGAACGAGCAGGCGTAGGCCACACCGCCGGGAGCCTTGTTGGTGTACACCGCCGTCATCGAGCAGTACGCGGCCTCGATGTCGTAGCTGCCGGTGAAGACGCCGAAGAAGCCCGCGGGGTACTTGATCGGGGCAGCCGTGCCGTTGAAGGCGCCGTGGTCGGCGATCACGTTCGTGCGGATGGCGAGGATCTTCCCCTCCTTGGTCGCCGCGATCTCGCCACGCATGACGTAGTCGCGGGCGAACCCGGTGGACACCAGGTTCTCGGAGCGGTCCTCCATCCACTTGACCGGCTTGCCGATGACCAGGGAGGCGACGATCGCGCAGACGTAGCCCGGGTAGATCGGGACCTTGTTGCCGAAGCCGCCGCCGATGTCGGGCGCGATGACCCGGATCTTGTGCTCGGGCAGGCCGGACACCAGGGCGTACACGGTGCGGTGGGCGTGGGGCGCCTGGCTGGTCGTCCACAACGTGAGCTGGCCGCTGACCCGCTCGTAGTCCGCGACGCAGCCGCAGGTCTCCATCGGGGCCGGATGCACGCGCGGGTAGACGATGTCCTCGGAGACCACGACGTCGGCCGCGGCGAAGACCGCCTCGGTCGCGGCCTTGTCGCCGGTCTCCCAGTCGAAGCAGTGGTTGTCGGCCTTGCCCTCGAGGTCGGTGCGGATCACCGGCGCGCCCGGCGCGAGGGCGGTGCGGACGTCGATGACCGGTGTGAGCACGTCGTACTCGACGTCGATCAGCTCGAGCGCGTCGCGTGCGGAGTAGCGGTCCTCGGCCACGACGAAGGCGACCTCCTGCCCCTGGAAGCGGACCTTGTCGGTCGCGAGCACCGCCTGCACGTCGTTGGAGAGGGTCGGCATCCAGGCCAGGCCCTTCTCCGCGAGGTCGGCGCCGGTGACGACCGCC
>DASTGV010000510.1:0-2327 GCA_035718765.1 Nocardioidaceae bacterium | reverse complement strand
CGGCGGTGCTCCTGCTCGCGGCCGTGACCACCGGACTGCCGGGGCCCGGCGTCCCCGCGCCGCGGCCTGCGTGGCTCGCCGCCGCGGTGCTGGCCGGGCTGGCCGCTCTGGTGCTGGCCGTGCTGCGTCCGGGCCGCGGTGCCTAGAGCAGGGCCAGCTCGGCCTCGACGTTCGCCCGGGCCCGGGCCTCCCACCGGTCGCGGGCAAGGTCGGTGTGGAACAGCGTGGGCTTCGCGAGCAGGGCCCGCAGCACCGTGGCCCGGCCGGCGGCGAAGTCGGTGTCCGGGACGTGCGCGTACTCCCGGCGCACGCCCACCGTGTAGGCCGCATAGCGGTCCGGGTCCGCGGCCAGGATGCCGAGGTCGGCGTCGCAGAGCACCTGGCCGGCGAGGTCGTCGTCGTCGGGCCGGTGGCTCGCGGTCAGCCGGACCAGCCGCGCGACCTCGTGGCCCAGCGGCGAGTCGCCGAGCGTCGAGACCGCCAGCCGAGCCGACCGCTCCTCGTCGTCGCCCCGGCCGTCGTACACGGCGTCGTGGAACCAGGCGGCCAGCAGCACCGCCTCGCGCCGCGGGTCGTCGGGTGCCATCAGCGCGTCCACGTGCGTCAGTACCTCGGTGAGGTGCAGCAGGTCGTGGTAGCCGCGGGCGGGGTCGGCGTACGCCGAGCGCAGCCGCTCCCGCAGCGACGCCGGCTGCCCGGGGGGCCAGAACGCCGCGAGGTCGGTCACCGGGTCACCGACCGGCCGGGACGGTGACGTAGTGCGGCGCTCGGGCCGGGTCGCAGGCAGCCAGGCCGCCCGCGACGACGGGGACCGTGCACCAGGTGGGCTCGCCGTGCGGGACGCTGCCGGGGTCGGGGCAGGTGCCGGGCCGGTACACCGACGGGGCCGGGGTGCCGAGGGCGTGGATGCACGAGGGCGTCGCGGCGGGCGCCGGGGTCGGCGTCGCCGGCGGGCCGCCGGTGGACAGGGCCGCGGCGGCCAGCACCGTCATGCGGACGAGCGGGAGCACGTGACCAGGATGCCACCGCGGTCAGGGGGCGCCGAGCTCCTCGGGCAGCTCGTCGGCGTGCAGCACGGTCAGCGAGGTGACGGCCCGGGTGAGGCAGACGTACAGCCGCCGCAGGCCGGTCACGTGGTCGGCCTCGCCTGCGACGACCGCGGCCGGCTCCAGCAGCACCACGTGGTCGAACTCGAGGCCCTTCGCGAGGGAGGCGGGTACGACGTCCAGCGGCACCTCGAACTCGACGGGCTCGGGGTCGGCCGGCGGCTCCTCACCGAGCACCGCGTGCGGGACGCCGGCCTCGGCGAGCCTGGCGACGACCAGCGGGAGCAGCGCGTCGGGGGTGATCAGCCCGACCGACCCGATCCGGGAGACGGTCGCCTCGACGGTCTCGACCAGGCGCCCGAGGTCCGGGTCGGCCAGCACGGCCAGCTCGCCGCGGGTGCGCCGCACCGAGGTCGGCGGCTCGAGGCCGGGCGCGATCGTGGGCAGCAGCCGGGCGGCGTACTCGATCACCTCGCCGGGCACCCGGAAGCCCTTGGTCAGCTGCTCGACGTGCGCGTCCGTCTTGCCGAGGTGGGTGAGCGCGTCCTCCCAGGAGCGGCTCGCCCACGGCGTCGTCGCCTGCGCCAGGTCGCCGAGCACGGTCGTGGAGCCGGTCGAGCAGCGGCGGCCGACCGCGCGCAGCATCATCGGCGAGAGGTCCTGCGCCTCGTCGGCCACCACGTGACCGAGCGACGGGGTCCGCTCGACGAGGTCGGCCGCCTCGTCGATCAGCACCGCGTCGGCCAGCGACCACCGCGCCGACGTCGGGGCCTTGAACGGCTTCGGCCAGAGCAGCCGGGCCTGCTCCTCCCCGGTGAGCACGCCCTCGGCCGCCGCGGCGAGGAACGACGCGTCGGACAGCAGCCGGAGCACGAGACGGGCCGGGTCGACGGCCGGCCACACCTGGTCGACGTACCTCTTCACCTCGCGGCTGCGGGCCACCGCGTCCTGCACCCGGTCGTCGGGGGAGTCGCCCGCGATCTCCATCTTGACCAGGATCCCGTGCGCGAGCCGCTGCGCGAGCATGCCGCGGGCGGCGCCGTACCGGACGCCGCGGGCGCGCAGCTCGGCGAGCACCTGCTCCACCTCGTACAGCGCGAGCCGCCAGCGTCGCGCCCCGCGGGGCACGACCAGCCCCTCGGCGGGCGCCTGCACCAGCGACCACAGGGCCCGGTGCACGACCTGCGCGAGGCGCGCGTCGCCCTTCCGCGTGGCCACGTGGGCCGGGTCGCTGCCGCGCACGGCGTACCGCGCGTTGAGCCGGGACAGGGTCTTGCCGAC
>DASTGV010000509.1:0-6459 GCA_035718765.1 Nocardioidaceae bacterium | reverse complement strand
CGACGCGGCCGAGGTCGTGGGTGAGGGTGCCGGTCATGAGGCGATGCTGCCGGTGAGCACCGACAGTTCCGGCCACCGGGCTGGACCATTTCCGAGCAGGTGTTCGAGAGCACGGGATGCAGTGGAGCTGGGGTCCGACGGAATGGAGCGGAACTGGGATCTCCGGGCCGGCGAGGCTGGCGTCGGGGGCCAGACCAGAGCAGCACGGGCTGTGCGAGCGGGACCGTGGCGGCGTTCCGGGCCCGCCGATGAGTTCCCGGGCGGGGCGAGGTCAGTACCCGGAGACGACTCGAGGAGGAGCCATGAGCACACCGACCGCCGACCTGGACGCCCGCTACAGCGAGCCGGAGGCCGAGGCGCTGTCCTGGGACGAGGCGTCGGAGATCCTCGCGGCCGCCGAGCTGTCGTGGATCACGACGGTCCGTCCCGACGGCACGCCGCACGTGACGCCGCTGATCACCGTGCGGCACGAGGGCACGACGTACTTCTGCACCGGGCCCGAGGAGCGCAAGGCGCGCAACCTGCGCACCAACCCGGCCGTGGCCCTGACCACCGGCACGAACGCCCTGCACGGCGGCACCGACGTGGTGCTGGAGGGGGTGGCCGAGCGGGTCACCGACGACGTGCTGATCGCCGCGCTCATCGAGGCGTGGGCGGCGAAGTACGGCGACGAGTGGCGCTTCGAGCAGGGTGAGGCGGCGTTCAAGCACCCGGGCAGCGACGCGTACGCCTGGGTGTTCGCGGTCCGCCCGACGCGCGGCTTCGCGTTCGGCAAGGCGCCGTACTCCCAGACCCGCTGGACGTTCTGACCGCTCGCCGCCGGGGTAGGGAGGACAGGTGGCGACCTACGACGTGAACCCGGCCGGTGTCGCGCGGTGCCGGGAGCTCATCGACGCCGGGCAGTACGTCCTCGACAGCGACTGGGGCGACGTCCAGCCGAACGCAGCGGCGCAGAACGCCTACCTGGAGGACCACGACTGGGACGAGTACGCCACGTGGCACCTCGGGCTGACGGAGGGCGCGAAGGACGGCACCAAGGGGCGGTACGCCTTCGTCTACGGCGACTTCCGCCGGGTGCACCGCACCGGGCTGATCGCCTGCGTCTACCGGGCGGCGGAGTGGCGGCACAAGTCGGTCGAGCTCGCCGCCCACGAGCTGCTCCAGCGGCTCGACGCGAAGGCCGGCATCACCTGAGCGGCCCGTAGTCCCGGGTGACGGTGGCGACCCGGACGCGGTAGTCGGAGTACCACGTGTCCCGGCCACGCTGCTGCGCGACGACGTGCGCCGCCACCTCCTTCCAGGCCCGCGCGGACTCCTCGTCGGCCCAGTAGGACACGGTGATCCCGAGCCCCTCGCGCGCCGCCTCGATGCCCAGGTAGCCGGGCTGCTGCGCGGCGAGCTCGTCCATCCGGGCGGACATCACGGCGTACCCGTTGTCGCCGTCCGTGCGCAGGGACGTGAACACCACGGCGACGTACGGCGGCTCGGGTGTCTCGGCGATCCCGGTCACGACGCCACCCGGGACCGCGACCGGGAGAACCGCAGCGACTCGTGCTCGAGCCGGCCCCGGCGGATCGTGACCAGGTCGCGCAGGTAGTTCATCCGCAGCCGCCACGGCGCGCGGGAGCCCTGCTTTGGCAGCAGGTGCAGCGAGCGCTGCACGTACCCCGAGCTGAAGTCCATGAAGGGCTCCTCGGCCACCGCCGGGTCGCGCTCCGGGACGACGGTGTCGTAGCCGCGCTCGCGCAGGAAGGACAGCAGCCGGCAGACGTACTCGCTGACGAGGTCGGCCTTCAGCGTCCACGACGCGTTGGTGTAGCCGATGACGTAGGCGAAGTTCGGCACGCCGGACAGCAGCATCCCCTGGTAGGACATCGTGTCCGGGAGGTGTACGGCGGAGCCGTCGACGTCGAGCGCCATCCCGCCGAACGCGAGCAGCTGCAGCCCGGTCGCCGTGACCACCACGTCGGCCTCGAGCTCCCGGCCCGACGTGAGCCGCAGGCCGGACGGGGTGAACCGCTCGATGTGGTCGGTGACCACCTCGACGTCGCCGTGCCGGATGGCCCTGAACAGGTCGCCGTCGGGCACGAAGCACATCCGCTGGTCCCACGGGTCGTAGGCCGGCTCGAAGTGGGCGTCCACGTCGAACCCGTCGGGCAGCCGGCTCGCCACGCCCTTGCGCACCAGCCGCCGCACGTAGTCGGGCCGGCGCCGGGAGAGCTGGTAGAAGCCGCTGGTCACCAGCACGTTCTTCCAGCGGGTCAGGAAGGACGCGGCCCGCGGCGGCAGGTGCTCGCGCAGCCAGGCGGCGGCCGGGTCCACGCCGGGCACGGACAGCACGTAGGTCGGGGAGCGCTGCAGCATCGTCACGTGCGCGCCGGCCTCGGCCAGCGACGGCACGAGCGTGACCGCGGTGGCCCCGCTGCCGATGACGACCACGCGCCGGCCGGACACGTCGAGGTCGGCCGGCCAGTGCTGCGGGTGCACGACCGTCCCGGCGAAGGACTCGACGCCCACGAAGTCGGGCGAGTACCCCGCCTCGTACCGGTAGTAGCCGCTGCAGCACCACAGGAAGCCGCACGTGTACACGTCGCCGGTCTCGGTCGTGACCGTCCAGCGCGCGGCGTCGGAGGACCACGACGCGGAGACGACCCGCTGCCGGTAGCGGATGTTGTCCTCGACGCCGTACGCCTCGGCCGTCTCGCGCACGTAGCGCAGGATCGACGGCCCGTCGGCGATCGACCTCGCGTCGGTCCACGGGCGGAACCGGTAGCCGAGGGTGTACATGTCGGAGTCCGACCGCACGCCCGGGTAGCGGAACAGGTCCCAGGTGCCGCCGCTCGTCTCGCGCGCCTCCAGCACGACGTACGACGTGCCGGGCAGCCGCTCCTCCAGATGGCACGCGGCGCCGATGCCGGACAGGCCGGCGCCGACCACCAGCACGTCCACGTCCACACTCATGCGATGCAGCCTAGGTCCGGCGCCCTGCCGCTCGGGCTCAGAGCCAGTGCAGGGCCCGGCCGTGGCCCTCGGCCCAGGCGACCTGCTCCCCGTCGAGGGCGAGCACGAGCGGCGCGGGCCCGACGGCCGAGCCGGCGGGCGGGTCGCTCCGCACCAGGTCGGGCAGGACCCGCGGGCCCTCGTTGCTGACCCAGTGCCCGGGCAGGTCGCGGACGGCGGCGGCGAAGCGGGCCCGCTCGTCGTCGTCGAGGTAGGCCAGCACCGCGGAGTGGAACACCACCAGGGTCGCGTCGCGAGGGACGGTCTCGACGAGGGCGGGCAGCGCCTCGTTGAGGTCCCCGCGGACCAGCGTCGGCGGGTCCGCGCGGGCGAGGTCGACCGCTGCGGCGAGCCGGGCCCGCCGGTCGTCGTGCTCGGGCCAGACCAGCGTCTCCAGCCAGCGCATGGCGTCGTCGTCGCGGACGTCGAGCGGGTTCAGGTCGATCCCGCCGCGCCAGACCACCCCGGGCAGCGCCGGGGGCAGCGGCGCCGGGCCCTCGACCGCGCAGGACAGCAGCACCGGGCTCGGGCCGCCGACCGGGTCGAGCGAGGTCCCGTCGGAGTACCGGTAGGAGTAGCGGTCCGGGTGCAGGCACAGCCCCGCGGACGCGCCCACCTCCAGCAGCGCCAGCGGTCCCGGCAGCGCGGCGAGCACCGGGAGCAGCACCGCGCACCGGCCCACCTCGTTGGTCTGCGTGGCCCGTGCGAGCACCGTCGAGCGGACGTCGTCCCACCGGTCCAGCAGCACGCGGCGCAGCCCGTCGTACGGCCCGGGCACGGCGCCGTGCCACCGGGCCGCGGCCAGCACGAGGTTCGGCTGCCGCTTCGGCTCGGGCAGGGTGTCGACGAGCGCGAGCACCTCGGGGTCGCCGGCCACCGAGGTGGCCCAGTCGCTGAAGACCGCCGAGGAGCCGGCGGCCTGGCGGCGCCCGAAGTCCTCGTAGGTCTCCGCCGTGTCCCCGCCGAGCGGGTTCACGCGAGCCGCCCGCGGGCCATCCCGACCAGCCGGTCGAGGATGGCGGCGCCGTCGGCGCGGAGGCCGTTGTGCTCGTACTCGTTGGTGATCCACGGCTTCAGCGTCGGCACCATCGCCGCGGTCTCCTCCGAGAGCGCCCGGTCGACGTACGTGTCCTCGGCGTAGATGGCGGCCGCCGCGGGCACCTCGCAGGACCGCAGCGCGTCCTCGTCGTAGAGCCGTGGCCAGGCGTACGTCGCGAGCAGGTCGGTCGCCTCGCTCAGCGGGGCGAGCTCGCGGTCCTCGGCCAGCGACCAGGGGTAGACGTGCTCGCCGGTGAGCAGCGTGACGTCCTCGCGGTAGTCGTCGGGCAGCGTCCGCAGCGCCGCCCAGCGGGTGGCCTGCCCGTCGGCGTAGCAGGCCTCCTGCAGCGCGGCGTAGACCGGGTGCCGGCCGGAGAAGCCCAGCAGCCCGGCCAGGTCGTGCCGGAAGGCCGGCGAGTCCGGGTCGAGCTCGAGCAGGTAGTGCAGCTGCTCGGCGCCGTAGCTCATGCCCAGCCCGGTGCCCAGCTGCCGCAGCCGGTTCGAGGAGACGGTGTCCCCGTTGGGCAGCACCAGCTCGCCGGCGTCGGCCCGCTTGTGCAGGGCCCGCACGACGTCGCGGTCCTGCGGGTAGCGGGCGTAGTAGCGGCGGTTGCGCTCGCGCTGGGTGGCGTACGTCGCGGCGTACACGTCGTCGATCGGCCGACCCACCGGGGGCACCCCGCCGGTGAAGAGCGCCTCCCGCAGGCCCTCGGGGGCCAGCGAGAGGTAGGTCATCGTGCAGAAGCCGCCGAACGACTGCCCGAGCACGCTCCACCGGTCGACGCCCAGCGCGGACCGCAGCAGCTCGAGGTCGCGCACGATCGCGTCGGCGCGGAAGTGGGTCAGGTGGTCGGCCTGCTGCTGGGCGGTCAGCCCGGGCAGGGTGCCGACCGGCTCGGACCGTCCGGTGCCGCGCTGGTCGACCATCAGCACCCGGAAGTCCTGGAGGGCCCGGTCGAGCCAGCCGGGGCTGGTCGGCACCCGCATCGGCCGCGGCGCCTCGCTGCCGGGGCCGCCCTGCAGGAAGACCAGGAACGGCCTGTCCCGCCCGTCGACGTCGGCCACCTCCCGTGCGAAGAAGGTGATGGCCGCGCCGTCGGGGGCCGCGTGGTCGAGGGGTACGTCGAGCTCGTGCTCGGTCAGCACGAGGCCGGGGACGTGCACGGTGCGGGTGCGGTGGTCGGGCATCCCCCGATCATGCTCCGGCCGCCGGCACCGTCGGTCAGAGGGTGGCGAGCAGCTCGTCGAGCTTCTCGTAGCCCTCGACCACGCCGTGCTCCATGCCGCTGGCCACGAAGGCGTCCCGCGCCTCGAAGCTGTCCACCAGCGAGACCGTCGTGACCCGGCTGCGGCCCTCACCGAGGTCCTCGAACGTCGCGGTCTCCAGGGACACGCTGTCGGGGAAGCCCTCGTAGGTGAAGGTCTGCACCAGCCGGTCGTCGGCGCGGACGTCGTGGAACGACCCGTAGAAGTGGTGCTCGACGCCGTCCTCGCCGCTGCTCCACCAGCGCCAGGCACCCCCGGTCGTGCAGTCGTACCGCTCGATGTGCATGGTCTGGCTGCGCGGGCCCATCCACCGGGCGACCAGGTCGCCGTCGGTCCAGGCGCGGAACAGGTGCGCCACGGGAGCGTCGAACTCCCGGGTGATCGTCACCGTCGGGACGGTGTCGCCGAGCTCGATGCTGGTCTGGTTGCGGGTGGTGCTGGTGCTCATCGTCCTGCTCCTGTCCGGTCGTCCTTGGGCTGTCCGTCGCCGTTCTCGTCGCGCATCTCCGCGAGCACGGCGTCGAGGCGGGTGAACCGCTCCTCGGCCTCGCGGCGGTAGCGCTCGATCCACCTCGTCATCAGGTCCAGCACCTCCGCCTCGAGGTGGCACGGCCGGCGCTGCGCGTCCCGGGTGCGGCTGACGAGACCGGCGTCCTCGAGGACCTTCAGGTGCTTGGAGACCGCCTGCAGGGTCACGTCGTACGGCGCCGCGAGCTCGTTCACGGTCGCGTCCCGCACCGCGAGCCGGGCGACCAGGTCGCGCCGGGTCGGGTCGGCGAGTGCCGAGAACACCCGCGAGAGCTGGTCCGCTGCCACCGGGACGCCTCCTCGGGGATCGATCGAGTTCAACTGATTGGTTGAACAGAGGCTAGGCGCGTGGCCGGACAGTTGTCAACCGTTCGGTTGAATATCCTCTCGGACCGCTGCGTCCGCGGGGACGACCTCAGCGGACGACGGTCAGCCAGGTGGCCCGCGAGGTGGAGCCGTAGAGGCCGCGTGACCCGCCGTAGGCCGCGACCACCCGGTGCGTGCCACGCCCGAGCCGGGGCAGCGCCAGGGCGACCGAGCCGGCCTGGGTCGGCCCGAGGGTGGTGGCCAGCCGCTTGCGGCCGTCGACCCTGACCGTGACCGTGCCGGTGGGCGGGGCGGTGCTGG
>DASTGV010000508.1:0-16569 GCA_035718765.1 Nocardioidaceae bacterium | reverse complement strand
TGCCGGAGTGCACGACGTCGGCGAACGCCTCCATCGTCTCCTCGAGCGGGGTCTCGTAGTCGTAGCGGTGCGCCTGGTAGACGTCGACGTAGTCGGTGCCGAGCCGCTCCAGGGAGCCGTTGATCGACTCCATGATGTGCTTGCGCGACAGGCCGCTGTCGTTGTGCTTGCCGGGGCCGGTCGGCCAGTAGACCTTGGTGAGGATCTCCAGGCTCTCGCGACGCTCGCCCTGCAGGGCCTTGCCGAGCACCGACTCGGCCAGGGTGTTGGCGTAGACGTCGGCCGTGTCGAAGGTCGTGATGCCCTCGTCGAGCGCCTGGCGGACGCAGGCCAGCGCCGCGTCCTCCTCCACCTGGGACCCGTGGGTCAGCCAGTTGCCGTAGGCGATCGCCGAGATCTTGAGGCCACTCGTGCCGAGGTTGCGGAACTCCATGCCTCCGACCCTAGTCAGAGGCCCCCAAACGGGCGAAAGGTCAGTAGCGCGGAGGCAGCTTGGCGCCCAGCTTGACCTGCGGCTTGGGCAGCCGGATCCAGCGCAGCTGGAGCGACCGGAGCACGCCGTACCCGACGGCGCCCTTGGTGCTGGTGTCGGGGAAGCGGCGGCGCAGCTCGCGCCGCAGCCGGAACACGACGAGCGAGGTGTCCAGCGCGACCAGGATGATGGTGGCGCTCCACAGCCCGTTGGCCAGGCTCTGGGAGAGCGTCTGGCCGACCATGATGAGGACCAGCAGCGGCAGCAGCATCTCGGCCATGCAGAGGCGGGCGTCGATCCAGTCGCGCACGAACCGCCGCACCGGCCCCTTGTCCCGGGCGGGCAGGTAGCGCTCGTCGCCGGTCTTCATGCCCTCGCGCATCTTCGCGCTGCTCTCGTTGCGCCGCTGCCGCTGGAGCCGCGCGGCCTCCTTGCGGTCCGTCGGGCCCTTGGCGAGCGCCTTCGCGGCGGCCTGCGCCTCCTTGCGGGTCGGCGTCGGTCGACCCTTGCCGCCCACCTTGTCGGGGCTCGTGGTGGCGGGCTCGGCGGTCTTGCTGCGACGGAACAACGGACTGCTTCCTCGATCTCTGTGCAGGCTGTGAGGCTCCCAGACTAACCGCGAACGGGAGTGTCGAGAGCCTCGGGAACCTCCTACACCGGCCGCCCGTTGGCCCGTAGGGTGGAGACGACGTCACCGTGCCGCCACCCGGCTGCATCCGAGAAAGAAAAGGGGCGCTGTCCTCGATGACCCTCATGAAGCGCATCAGCCTGATCTTCCGCGCCAAGGCCGACAAGGCGCTGGACCGTGCCGAGGACCCGCGCGAGACGCTCGACTACAGCTACAAGCGGCAGCTCGAGCTGCTGACGAAGGTACGCCGCGGCGTGGCCGACGTCGCCACCAGCCGCAAGCGGGTCGAGCTCCAGGCCGCCCAGCTCCAGCAGCAGTCCGACAAGCTGACCGAGCAGGCGCAGAAGGCGCTGTCGATGGGCCGCGAGGACCTCGCCCGCGAGGCGCTGACCCGCAAGTCGGCACTGACCGGGCAGCTGAACAACCTCAAGGCGCAGCAGGCCCAGCTGCAGGGCGAGGAGGAGAAGCTCACGCTGGCCTCCCAGCGCCTGCAGGCCAAGGTCGAGTCCTTCCGCACCCAGAAGGAGACGATCAAGGCCCAGTACACCGCCGCCGAGGCGCAGACCCGGATCAACGAGGCCTTCTCCGGCATCTCGGAGGAGATGGGCGACGTGGGCATGGCCGTGCAGCGCGCCGAGGACAAGACCGCGCAGATGCAGGCGCGGGCCGGCGCGATCGACGAGCTGATCGCCTCCGGTGCCCTCGACGACGCGAGCTCGCTGAACCGCGGCGACGACATCTCCCGCGAGCTGGAGGCGATGTCCTCCCAGTCCGACGTGGAGGCCGAGCTCGCCGCCCTCAAGGCCGGTACGACGGGCGGGGCCGCTCCGCAGCTCGAGCAGGCCGACTCGACCCCGCCCGCGGTCGAGGCGGCCGAGGAGACCCGGAAGGAGCAGGGACCAGCATGATCGTGCGGATCCTCGGCGAGGGGCAGTGGAACGTCTCCGACGACGAGCTGCCCGCGCTCAACGAGCTGGACTCCGCGGTCGAGGTGGCCGTGGAGCAGGGGGACCGGGAGACGTTCTCGCAGTCGCTCGACGCGCTGCTGAACGCCGTACGCACGGCCGGCACGCCGCTGCCCGACGAGTCCCTGGAGGACTCCGACCTGATCCTGCCCCCCGCCGACGCGACGCTGGAGGAGGTGCGGGAGCTGCTCAGCGACGAGGGGCTGATCCCGGGCTGATGGCCAGCACACGCTTCATCAACGACCGCGGTCTGACCGCGCGGATGACCCTGGTCCTGTTCCTGCTCGGCGGGCTGTTCGTGGCGCTCGTCGTGGCGCTCATGTTCGTCTTCCGCAACACCAGCCTGTGGGTGTTCATCGGCTTCGCGGGCATCGGCGTCGCCTGGTTCCAGTGGTACAACTCCGACACCGTGGCGCTCAAGGCGATGCGGGCCCGCGAGGTCACGCCGCAGGAGGCGCCCGAGCTGCACGGCATGATCGACCGGCTCTGCGCGCTCGCCGACATGCCGAAGCCGCGGGTGGCGATCGCCTACACCGACATGCCGAACGCGTTCGCGACCGGCCGGTCGGCGAGCCACTCGGCCGTCTGCGTGACCACCGGGATCCTCGACAAGCTGACCGCCGAGGAGATGGAGGGCGTGCTCGCCCACGAGCTGTCCCACGTCGCGCACAAGGACGTCCTGGTGATGACGCTCGCCAGCTCGGCCGGGATCATGGCCGCGATGCTCACCCGCGGCGCGCAGTACGGCGCCATCTTCGGCGGCGGGGACCGCCGCGGCGGAAACAACAACAACAACAACGGCGTCCCGGTGTGGCTCATCGTCCTGGCGGTCAGCCTGGTCGTGTACGCCGTGAGCTTCTTCCTGACCCGGCTGCTGTCGCGCTACCGCGAGCTGTGCGCGGACCGGGCCGGCGCCTTCCTCACCCAGAAGCCGTCCGCCCTGGCCAGCGCGCTGACCAAGATCAGCGGTGAGATCGCGTCCATCCCGAACAAGGACCTGCGGTCGTCGCAGCCCCTGAACGCGTTCTTCATCGCCCCGGCCGTCAGCGGCATGTCCCTGAAGACCATCACCTCGACGCACCCGTCGCTCGAGCAGCGGCTGGAGCAGCTCGCCCGGGTGGCCGCCGAGCTGGGCAAGCCGATGGACGGCGGTTTCCCCAACGCCGGGCTCGGCCAGTGACGGGTCGCTGACATGGGTCTGTGGAGCACCCTGACCGGACGCAGCAAGCCCGTCCAGGCCAACCTCGACGCGCTGTTCGCGCTGCCGGCCGCGGCCGTCACGCTGCAGACCGCCGCCGACTTCACCCCTACCGGCCTCGGGTCGGTCTGCTACCGGGCCGCCGAGGGCGCCGCCTTCGCGCAGACCCAGGCGGACGTGGTCGAGCTGCTCGACAACGACGACGACCCGGACGTCGAGCAGAGCACCGACTCCTTCGGCTTCACCTGGCTGCTGGCCCGGCAGAGCCCCGACGACCTGTCGGCGCTGGTCACCGACCTGCACACCGTGAACACCTCGCTCGAGGCGCAGGGGTTCGGGCCGAGCCTGCTCTGCTCACTGGTCGGCTTCACCGACCCGTCCGGCCGCCGGCTGGGGCTGGTCTACCTGTACAAGCGGGGCACGTTCTACCCGTTCGCGCCGCAGGGGCCGCAGCAGCGCAACAACGTGCTCGAGATCCAGGTCCGCGACCTGCTCAAGAACGACCTGCCCATCGAGCCGGACCTGACTCGTTGGATGCCCGTGTGGGGTGCCCCCGGGCTCTGACCGCGAGTCCGGACGCCCGGCTAGTCCTTCGCGGGCTGGGGCGCCGGCAGGTCCAGCATCCGCTGCAGGGCGACCTTGGCCCAGCGCTCGGTCTCGGGGTCCACCTCGATCCGGTTGACGACCGTCCCGGCGACCAGGTTCTCCATCGCCCACACGAAGTGCGGCAGGTCGATCCGGTTCATCGTCGAGCAGTAGCAGACGGTCTTGTCGAGGAAGGTGATGTGCTGCTCGGGGTGCGCCTTCGCCAGCCGCTGCACGAGGTTGAGCTCCGTGCCGATCGCCCACGACGAGCCCGGCGGGGCGGCCTCGACGGTCTTGATGATGAACTCCGTCGAGCCGACCAGGTCGGCCTTCGTCACCACGTCGTGCGTGCACTCCGGGTGCACCAGCACCCGGACCCCGGGCACCCGCTCGCGGACGTCGTCCACGCACTGCGCCGTGAACCGGCCGTGCACGGAGCAGTGCCCCTTCCACAGGATCATCCGGGCGTCGCGCAGCTGCGAGGCGGTGAGCCCGCCGTCGGGCTTGTGCGGGTTCCACACCACGCAGTCCTCCAGCGACATCCCCATCCGCAGCACGGCGGTGTTGCGTCCGAGGTGCTGGTCGGGCAGGAACAGCACCTTCGCGTCCCGGCGGCGGCCGAAGGCCCACTCGAGCGCGACCTCGGCGTTCGACGACGTGCACACCGCGCCGCCGTGGCGGCCGCAGAACGCCTTGATGTCCGCCGAGGAGTTCATGTACGTCACCGGTACGACGGACGGGGCGACCCCGGCGTCCTCCAGCGCGTCCCACGCGTCCTCGACCTGCGACAGCGCCGCCATGTCCGCCATCGAGCAGCCCGCCGCGAGGTCGGGGAGGATCACCTGCTGCGCGGGGGAGGTGAGGATGTCGGCCGACTCGGCCATGAAGTGCACGCCGCAGAAGACGACGTACTCCGCCTCCGGCCGGGCGGCGGCGTCGCGGGCCAGCTTGAAGGAGTCGCCGGTCACGTCGGCGAAGGCGATGACCTCGTCGCGCTGGTAGTGGTGCCCGAGCACGAACACCCGGTCGCCGAGCGCCTCCTTCGCGGCCCGCGCCCGGGCCACCAGGTCGGGGTCGGACGCGGCCGGCAGCGAGCCGGGGCAGTCGACGCCGGGCTCGGAGCGCAGGTCGGCGCCGCGGCCCAGCGACAGCAGGGGCAGGTCAGTTGTTGTCACACCGACATCCTTTCACAGGGGCCCGCGCCTCACAGGTAGTGTCCACTCGGCAGGTAGGGCATCGGGGGCTTCATCCCCCGCAGGGCCAGGTAGCCCCGGGTCCACAGCTGCAGACGGGCGGCCATCCCCACGTCCACGGCCCACTCGTTGGCGGCGGTGATGTGGTCGACGGTGACCGGCCGGCCGGGGGAGGAGGCGGCCAGCGCCTCCCACAAGAGGTCCGTCGCGGTGCGCCGGTTGGTCGCGGCCAGCAGGTAGGCGCCCCCGCCCTGCGGGACGTACACGTAGCCGGAGCCGGTCGGCCGGTCGGCGACCACCAGCCGGTGCAGCTTGGTGAGGATCTCGTGGTCGACCCCGTGGGCGCTGTCGCGGACCTGCCGGTCGACGGAGTTCAGCAGGTCGACGTCGCCGACCGAGCCCTCCCGGACCCGCTCCACGACCGGCAGCACCTCCCGCGGCACGCCGCCCCACAGCAGCATCGTCGGGTGCAGCGTGAACCCCGCCAGCCGGTAGCGGCGCACCGCCGGCGGGTCCTCCGAGGCGGCCAGCATCGCCCGCAGGCAGCCCGAGCCGTAGGACAGCGCGGCCTCGAGCAGCTGCCGGCCGACGCCCCTGCCCTGGACGTCGGGCCGGACGACGTACGTCGCGAGCAGCCAGGTCAGGTCCCGCCTCATGCTCGCGGCCGCGCCGATCACGCCGGTGCCGTCCTCCGCGACCCAGCAGCCGCGGGGGTCGTGCCGGACCAGGTGCTCGATCCGCAGCCGCCAGCTCTCCGCCCGCTCGGGCGAGCGGTGCTCCGGTGCGGGCCAGCCGGTGCGGTGGGTGCGCACGTCGAGGTCGAAGAAGGCGGCGTCGGAGAGCCGCTCCACCGCGCGGGTGTCGTCCGGGGTCATCGGGCGGACCACGTAGTCGGCGTTCATCGCCCGCCATCGAATCATGTTGGATGGGTCGCATGCGCGTGCTGATCGCCCCCGACAAGTTCGCCGGAACGCTGAGCGCCGTCGAGGCGGCCGAGGCCATCGCCGAGGGGTGGCGGCGGCACGCCCCCGATGACGAGCTCGAGCTGGTCCCGATGGCCGACGGCGGCCCCGGCTTCGTCGACGTGCTGCACGCCTCGCTGGGCGGCGACCTGCTGGCGGTCACCGTCCGTGGCCCGTACGGCGACCCGGTGCCCGGCACGGTGCTGGTGCACGACGGCACGGCGTACGTCGAGAGCGCCCAGGCCTGCGGGCTGCACCTCACGCCCCCGGCGGAGCGGCGACCCGAGGAGGCCGGCACGTTCGGGGTCGGCGAGCTGGTGCGGGCGGCCGTCGAGGCGGGGGCGACCCGCGTCGTGGTGGGCCTGGGCGGGTCCGCCACCAACGACGGGGGAGGGGGACTGCTCGCCGCGCTCGGCGCGGTGGCCACCCCGGACGGCGCCCTGACCGGCGGCGCGGCCGCCCTCGGGGACCTGGAGGCCGTCGACCTGACCGCCGCCCGCGAGCGGGTCGTCGGGGTGCAGCTGGTCGCCGCCTCCGACGTGGACAACCCGCTGCTGGGCCTGCGGGGGGCCATCAACGTCTTCGGGCCCCAGAAGGGGGTGCCCGAGGACCGGCTCCAGGCGGTCGACGCGCTGCTCGAGCGGCTGGCGGAGGCCACGGACAGGAAGGTCGCGAACGCGAAGGGGGCCGGCGCCGCCGGCGGGCTCGGGTTCGGCCTGCTCCTGCTGGGCGCCACCCGGACGCCGGGCCTGGACGTGGTGGCCGACGCCGTCGGGCTCGCCGACCGGGCCCGACGGGCCGACCTGGTGGTCACCGGCGAGGGGGCCTTCGACTTCTCCTCGCGCGGCGGCAAGGTGCCCTACGGCGTCGCGACCATCGCCGCGGAGGCGCTGCAGCCGTGCATCGCCCTCGCGGGCCAGGTCCTGGTGGGCTCCCGGGAGATGCGGGCGCTGGGTGTCGAGTCGGCCTACTCGATGGTCGACCTGGTCGGCGAGGAGGCCAGCTACGCGGATCCCGCGGGCAGCCTGGCCGCGCTCGCCGAGCGGACCGCGCGCACCTGGTCGCGCTGAGTCCTGGTCCCGGGGTCCGTCGCGCGCCGCCGCCCGGTCAGGTTCTTGGGAATACCCGGCGATGTGCGACCATTGACCAAGCAGATCGTCAACTTCGAACTGTCGAGCCAGTCCAGGGAGCACACGATGACCGAGCAGGTCGACACCACCAGCCCGACGCAGATCCGTCCCGACGGGATCAACGTGAGCGACGCCGCGGCCAGCAAGGTCAAGAGCCTTCTCGAGCAGGAGGGTCGCGACGACCTCCAGCTCCGGATCGCCGTCCAGCCCGGTGGCTGCTCCGGTCTGCGCTACCAGCTGTTCTTCGACGAGCGGAACCTCGACGGTGACGTGGTCACCGACTTCGACGGGGTCTCCGTGGTCGTCGACCGGATGAGCACGCCGTACCTCAACGGCGCCGTGATCGACTTCGTGGACACCATCGAGAAGCAGGGGTTCACGATCGACAACCCCAACGCCACCGGCTCCTGCGCCTGCGGCGACTCGTTCCACTGAGTCACTGACTCCCAAGGTCGAAGACCCCCGCCGCCTCCGGGCAGCGGGGGTCTTCGGTGTCTGCGGGACCCGCACCGCTCAGCGGCCGGCGCGGGACTTCGGTGGCTGGATCGTGTCGGTGACGTCGGAGCGGAACGGCCGCTCGATCGGGACGAGCGAGCCGCCGCGCGACCCGTCCTGGAGGAGCCGTCCGCCCATCGGCCGGGACAGCACGATGTCGACGGAGTTCGTGAGCCGGAGGTCCTGGCAGACCACGTCCGGGGCCCGCGACGGGGCCCGCGACAGCTGCACCACCACCGAGGCGACCCGCTCCCGGACCTTCGGCGGCTCGATCCGGGTCGAGCAGTCGGTCGACCGGTCCAGGGTGTAGAAGACCTGGAGGGTGCGTCCCATCGCCTTGTAGCCGATGATCTCGACGTCGCGCGGTCCGCCGCGGCGCTGCTCCCCGGTCGGCGGCCGGTACGGCGTCACCGGGTCGTGCACCACCAGCCGGTCGGGACCCCTTGCGGCACCGCCACCGACGGAGGCGAGCACGCCCGGCACGACGAAGACCGCGAGCACGGCCGCGGACGCGCCGAGGGGCGCCAGCCAGCGGGACGTGGCGGGGGTCACACCGCCAGCATGCTCCGCGAAAGCGCGGGGCGGGAGGGCTGGTCAGTCCAGGTTGGCGTCGAACGCCGCGGCCAGCCGCGCGGCCGCCTCGGATACCCGGATTGTCGGCTTGGGCACCTCGCGCGGGTAGTCCTCGAAGCGGATGCTGGGCGCCGGGCGGACCGCCGCGGCCCGCGCCCGCTCGGCCCGGGTACGGCGCGCCGGCAGCCGGAGCGCCGACTCCACGGCACGGCAGTCGGAGGTCATCTCGGTGGCGGTCGAGGCGTCGTCGTAGGGCAGCCGCTCGTAGCTCATGCCGCCACGCTAGGGGCTACCGGGAGGTATCCCCACGAGTACCGGCGGGTAGTGTCTCGATGTCCCCGAATCACCCTCCGAGCCCTCCGAGGACCCCTCCGTGTCGCTGCTCGTCACCGGCTCCATCGCCACCGACCACCTGATGTCGTTCCCCGGCAAGTTCTCCGACTCCCTCGTCGTGGACCAGCTCGACAAGATCGCGCTGTCCTTCCTCGTCGAGGACCTCGAGGTCCGGCGCGGCGGGTGTGCGGCCAACATCTGCTTCGGCCTGGGCAACCTGGGGCTCCGGCCGATCCTGGTCGGTGCGGTCGGCGAGGACTTCGTCGACTACCGCTCCTGGCTGGTCCGGCACAACGTCGACTGCGACTCGGTGCACGTGTCGGAGACCAAGCACACGGCCCGCTTCGTCTGCACCAACGACGCCACGATGGCGCAGATCGCGTCGTTCTACGCCGGCGCGATGAGCGAGGCGCGCGACATCGAGCTGGCCCCGATCGTGGACCGGGTCGGCGGGGCGACGTACGTGCTGGTCGGGCCGAACGACCCGGAGGGGATGGTCCGGCACACCAACGAGTGCCGCCGGCGCGGCTACCCGTTCATCGCCGACCCCAGCCAGCAGCTCGCGTTCGGCGACGGCGACATGATCAAGGAGCTCATCGACGGCGCCGCGATCCTGTTCAGCAACGAGTACGAGTCCGCGCTCATCGAGAAGAAGACCGGCTGGACCCACGACGAGATCCTCGAGCGGGTCGGCACCTGGGTGGTCACGCTGGGCGCCCAGGGCGTCCGGGTCGAGCGCAACGGCGAGGAGCCGATCGCCGTCGCCGCCGTGCCGGAGATCGAGAAGGTCGAGCCGACCGGCGTCGGTGACGCGTTCCGGGCCGGCTTCCTGGCCGCCCTGGAGTGGGACCTGTCGCTGGAGCGGGCCGCCCAGCTCGGCTGCCTGCTGGCGGTGTTCGTCGTCGAGAAGGTCGGCACGCAGGAGTACACCCTGCACCAGCGGCAGTTCGTCGAGCGGTTCGCCGCCGCGTACGGGGACGAGGCGGCCGCCGAGATCGCCGCGCACGTCCGCACCCCCCGCCCCTGACGCCGACCCGTCAGCTGGAAGGCAGTCTCAGCGGCGTGTCGCGCAGGAAGTGACGGGTCAGCCCAGGCCGAGCCGGTCCAGCACCCGGTCGGTGGCGTGGCCGTCCTCGAGGCAGCCGTACCGCGCCCGGAACGCCGCGTAGCGCTCGGCCCACAGCTCGGGTTCGTGGTGCAGCAACGCCTCCACGAGCTCGTCCTCGTGCCGGACGACCGGACCGGGCGCCTCGGGCAGCAGGTCGAAGTAGAACCCCCGGATCTCGTCGCCGAACCGGTCCAGGTCGTAGGCGTAGAACACGATCGGCCGGCCCGTCAGCGCGAAGTCGAACATCACCGACGAGTAGTCCGTGACCAGCACGTCCGCGGCGAGGTACAGCTCCCGCACGTCCCGGTAGAGCGAGACGTCGACGACGCCGGGGGCGTGCTCGGCGTGCGAGCGGTCCGTCATCAGGTTGTGCACGCGGGCCAGCACCCGGTGCCGGGTCCCCGAGGCCTCGAGCCGGGCCGCCAGCGCGCCCAGGTGCAGGTGCATCGGCACGTCGCGCACCGACTGGTCGTACTTCTCGTCGTCGCGCCAGGTGGGCGCGTAGAGCACCACCCGCTCGTCGGCGGCCAAACCCAGCTCCCGGCGTACGGCGGTGCGGGTGGCCGCGGCGAGCGGCCCGACCAGCCGGTCGTTGCGGGGGTATCCGGTCTCCCACACGGGCCCGTCGAAGCCGAACGCCTTGCGCAGCCGCGGGGTGCTCGCCGGGTTGGGGGAGAGCAGCACGTCCCAGCGGGCGACGTCGCGGTCCAGGTAGTCCAGCCGACCCGGCGGTGCGAGCAGCACGTCGTGGTGGATCCGCTTGAGCGGGGTGCCGTGCCAGGTCTGGAGGTACGTCGTGCCGGGCCGCTTGGTCCACTCGACCTCGGTGTGCGTCCCCGCGACCACCAGGTCCGCCGACTCGAGCGCCGCCCGGGCGTCGGGTCCGTCGATCGGCACCGTCCGGACGTCCTCGGGGAAAGCGGCGGCGTGCGGCGGGTCGAGCAGCCAGGTGTGCTCGGTCCCGGGGCGGTCGCGCAGCCGCTCGTACAGCGCTCTCGGGTTGTCCGAGAACCGGCCGTGGAACGAGTTGTAGACGACGTGCATCAGCGCAGCCGCTTCACGACGAAGCGGGGGACCCCGTCGTCCGCGGTGTCCTCCCCGAGGTACTCCTGACCGCGCATCCGGCACCAGGCCGCGATGTCCGGGCGGGCGGCCGGGTCGTCGGCCACCACCGCGAGCGTCGCTCCCACCGGCAGGTCCGGCAGGTGGTTGGCCAGCCGGATGATGGGGAGCGGGCAGATCATCCCGCGGCAGTCGAGCTCGGTGTCGGCGTCCACGGGGCCCAGCCTCTCAGCCGGACGGCCGCAGCCGCGCCAGAACGCCGGGCAGCGTCGCGAGGAGCCGGTCGACGTCGGCCTCGGACGTCTCCCGCGCCAGGGACACCCGGACGTTGCCGTGCGTGAGCGCGCCCATCGCCGCCAGCACGTGGGACGGTTCGAGGCTGCTCGCGGTGCACGCCGAGCCGGAGGCCACGGCGAAGCCGAGCCGGTCGAGCTCCGTCACGAGGGACTCGCCGTCGACGTACAGGCAGGAGAAGGTCAGCACGTGCGGCAGCCGGCGCACCGGGTCACCGACGACGTCGACGTCCTCGAGCCCGGCCAGGCCGGCGCGGAGCCGGTCGACCAGGGCGTGCTGCCGGGTGCCGACCTCCTCGCGCTCGGCCACGACCGCCTGCAGGGCGGCCGCCGCCGCCAGCACGGCGGGCACGTTCTCGAAGCCGGCCACCCGCGGGTCCGTGCGGTCGTCGGTCGGGAACGGCGCTCGCCAGCGCGCGCCCTTGCGCACGATGAGCACCCCGACGCCCGCCGGGCCGCCCCACTTGTGCGCGGAGGCGGCCGCGGCCTGCCAGCCGCCGGGCAGGTCCACGCGGCCGGCCGCCGCGGCGGCGTCCGCGAACAGGGGTACGTCGTGCCGGGCGGCCGTGGCCGCGACCTCGGCCAGCGGCTGGAGCGTGCCCACCTCCGGGTTGGCGACCTGGACCGCGGCCACCCCAGCCGGCTCGCGGGACAGCGCATCGTCGAAGGCGTCGAGCAGCACGTGCCCCTGTGCGTCGACCGGCACCGCGTCCGTCGTACCGGAGAAGTGGCGGGACCACCACGCCCCGGCCGCCATCACCGCGGAGTGCTCGACGGCGCTGTGCACCAGCCGGCCGCTGGTGCGCCGGCGGCCCAGCAGCAGCCCGAGCACGCCCAGGTGGACCGCCTGGGTGCCGGAGGAGGTGAAGGAGACCTCGTCCGGGCGGGCACCCAGCAGCGTGGCCACCACCTCCCGGGCGTTGTCGAGCAGCAGCCGCGCCTCGCGCCCCGGTCCGTGCAGGCGCAGCGGGTCGGCCCAGCCGCGGTCCAGCGCGGCCAGCAGGGTCTCCCGCGCGGCGGGATGGAGGGGCTCGGAGGAGACCGTGTCGAGGTAGGCGGGAGGCCCCGGGAGGGGAGACCCCGTCGGGAAGGTCACACCCGGGAAACTACCGCCCGCCCACCCGCTGACAGCCCGTACCTCAGTAGTAACGTTCTGCCTGTCCGTCGTGTTGAGAGAGAGGCTCTGTCTTGAGTCTGCAGCTCCCCAAGCGTGCCCGCTCCATCGCGCTGGTGGCCATGGCGTCCGGCGCCGCGGTGCTGGTGTCCTCCTGCTCCGTCGCGGGGCACGAGTCGATGAAGCGTCTGGCGCAGCCCGAGGGTGTCACCGACCGGACCGACTCGATGCACTCCTTGTGGATGGGTGCCTGGCTGGCCGCGATCCTCGTCGGCATCGTGGTGTGGGGCCTGATCGGCTACGCGTGCGTGAAGTTCTACCGTCGCCGCGACGACGAGATCCCGGTGCAGACGCGCTACAACCTGCCGATCGAGATCCTCTACACGGTCGCACCGGTCGTCATGGTGCTGGTGTTCTTCTTCTACACCGTCACCGTCCAGAACCACGTGCTCGCCCCGGCCAGCGCGAGCGGCAAGGCCGACCACACGGTCACCGTCGTGGGGCAGCAGTGGTCATGGACCTTCAACTACGACAAGGACCCCGCTCTCGGCGGCTCGACCACGGTGTACGACGGCGGCACCACCGCGGACCGGCCCACGCTGTACCTCCCCGTGAACAAGAGCGTCGAGTTCCAGCTGCGGTCGCCGGACGTCATCCACTCGTTCTGGGTGCCGGCGTTCCTGTTCAAGATGGACGTCGTCCCCGGACGCAAGAACCACTTCAGCCTCACCCCGACGCGTGAGGGCACGTTCGTCGGTCGTTGTGCCGAGCTGTGCGGCACCTACCACTCGCGGATGCTCTTCAACGTCAAGGTCGTCAGTGAGGCGGCGTACAAGGCCCACCTCGAGCTGCTGAAGAAGCAGGGCAACATCGGCCCGGCGCTCGGCGGCTCCGAGGTCAACCAGCAGTCCGGACTCGAACCCTCGACGGGAGCAGGACAGTGAGCGCGACAGCCGAAGGCGCCCGGTTCCAGAGCACCAGCACGACCCGGAAGAACACCCTGGGCCAGCAGATCGTCAGGGTCATCACGACCACCGACCACAAGGTCATCGGCAAGCTGTACCTCGGCACGTCGTTCGCCTGGTTCCTCATCGCGGGCCTGATGGCGATGCTGATCCGCTCGGAGCTCGCGTTCCCGGGCCAGCAGGTCGTCAACGACGAGCTCTACAACCAGCTGTTCACGATGCACGGCACGATCATGCTGCTGCTGTTCGCGACGCCGCTGTTCTTCGGCTTCGGCAACGTGATCATGCCGCTGCAGATCGGCTCGCCCGACGTCGCGTTCCCGCGGCTCAACATGTTCAGCTACTGGCTGTTCCTGTTCGGCGGGATCATCGCCGGCTCCGGCTTCCTGACCCCGCAGGGCGCGGCCGACTTCGGCTGGTTCGCCTACACGCCGCTGTCGGACGCGGTCCGCAGCCCCGGCGTCGGTGGTGACCTCTGGATCATGGGCCTGTGGATGGCCGGTCTCGGCACCATCCTCGGTGCGGTCAACTTCATCACCACGATCATCTGCATGCGCGCGCCCGGCATGACGATGTTCCGGATGCCGATCTTCGTGTGGAACACCCTGGTCACCAGCCTGCTGGTGCTGATCGCGTTCCCGATCCTCGCCGGCGCGCTGCTGTCCCTCGAGGCGGACCGGGCGTTCGGGGCGCACATCTTCGACGCCGCCAACGGCGGGCCGATCCTGTGGCAGCACCTGTTCTGGTTCTTCGGGCACCCCGAGGTCTACATCATCGCGCTGCCGTTCTTCGGCATCGTCACCGAGATCCTGCCGGTGTTCAGCCGCAAGCCGGTGTTCGGGTACGTCGGCCTGGTGGCCGCCACCGTGTCGATCGCGGTGCTGTCGGTCGCGGTGTGGGCGCACCACATGTTCGTCACCGGCGCCGTGGACCTGCCGTTCTTCTCCGGCATGACGTTCCTGATCGCCGTACCCACGGGTGTGAAGTTCTTCAACTGGATCGGCACCATGTGGGGCGGGTCCCTGTCCTTCGACACGCCCATGCTCTGGTCGGTCGGGTTCCTCACGACGTTCCTGTTCGGCGGCCTGACCGGTGTCATCCTGGCCAGCCCGCCGCTGGACTTCCACGTGTCCGACTCCTACTTCGTGGTCGCGCACTTCCACTACGTGGTGTTCGGCACCGTGGTGTTCGCGATGTTCGCGGGCTTCTACTTCTGGTGGCCGAAGATGACCGGCCGGATGCTCGACGAGCGTCTCGGCAAGGTGCACTTCTGGCTGCTGTTCGTCGGCTTCCACACGACGTTCCTGGTGCAGCACTGGCTGGGCGTCGAGGGCATGCCGCGCCGCTACGCCGACTACCTCGCCTCCGACGGGTTCACCACGCTCAACCAGATCTCCACGATCGGCGCGTTCCTGCTCGGCGCCTCGACGCTGCCGTTCCTGCTGAACGTCTACAAGTCGGCCAAGACCCCGATGGTCGGCATCGACGACCCCTGGGGCTGGGGCCGCTCGCTGGAGAGGGCCACGTCCAGCCCACCGCCGCGGCACAACTTCGTGTCGATCCCGCGGATCCGCTCGGAGTCGCCGGCCTTCGACCTGCACCACCCCGAGGTGGCCGCGCTGGAGCTGGTCGAGAACGACGCGCTCGCGCACGAGAAGGACATCGTGGACGCCCCGACGGTCACCGGCCGTCAGGGACACCTCGAGGAGACCATGGGACACCCGATGGACGAGCAGAAGGGCGACACCGACCGATGAGGGCCGAGGCCTGGATCTTCGCGATCTGCACCGTCTTCTTCCTGCTCGTCGCCCCGGCGTACTGGTTCATCGCCGGTGACCCGACCGGCACGTCCGCGCTGACGATGACGTTCCTGCTCACCCTGCTGGTGACGCTCTACCTCGGGGTGCACGCCTCGAAGATGGAGCCCCGTCCCGAGGACCGGCACGACGCCGAGATCGCGGACGGCGCGGGGGAGCTCGGTTTCTTCCCGCCGTACAGCTGGTGGCCGCTGTGGTGCGGCGCCACCCTCGGCCTGTGCGTGTTCGGCGTCGCGATGGGCGCCTGGTGGCTGTTCATCATGGGCGTCGGGCTCGGCACGCTGGCGCTCTGCGGCTGGATCTACGAGTACTACGTCGGCGACCACGCGCACTGACGGTCTGTCCGGTTGGGACGGATTCGTCCGTCCCGGCCAACCGGCCACGGCGGGAACCCGCCACCCTCGTGACCACAACGTGACGGTCCCCACCGCCGGACGAATCGGTTCCACCGGTCGTCGCTTGTTACCCTGAAGGTGATCTTTCACTTCACGAGGGGAACCAATGACCGATCGTCCCGGTGGCCTGCTGCGCTCCCGACCGCGCCGTCGGGCGGCCGCACTGGTCGGTCTGGTGACCGTGGCCGCGCTCGCGGCGGGGTGCACGTCCGCCACCACCGGCGGCACGTCGACCTCGCGGGCCGAGGATCCCGCGGCCTCGTCGGCGCCGTCCTCGTCCGCCCCGCCGGTGTCGGCGGCCACCGTCGCGACCAACGTGGCACGCACGGGGGTCCCGGTCGACAAGGTCGTGAAGCTGACGGCCGCGAAGGGCACCTTCGAGTCGGTGGTCGTGCGCGGGGCCGGCAAGAAGGTCGCCGGTGACCTCTCCGCCGACAAGACCACCTGGACCTCGAGCGCCCGTCTCGAGCCCGGCATCCGCTACCGCGTGACCACCACCGCGGTCGACGCCGAGGGCATCAAGGTCACCAAGACCTCGTCGTTCACCACCCAGCCGCTGTCCCTGAAGCAGCAGACCTACCCCAGCTTCGTGCCGCTCAACGGCGAGACCGTGGGCGTGGGCATGCCGGTGATCGTGCACTTCGACGTACCGGTCACGGACAAGGCGTCGATCGAGAAGCACCTGACGGTGACGAACACGTCCGGCCAGAAGGGCGCCTGGCACTGGATCAGCGACAACGAGGTGCACTGGCGCCCGGTGACCTACTGGAAGCCCGGCACCGACGTCACCGTCACCGCCGACATCAACAGCATCCCGGCCGGCAACGGCATCTACGGCCAGCTCAGCCGTACCTCGACCTTCCACGTCGGTGACGCGGTGATCAGCAAGGTCAACGCCCAGACCCACCAGATGAAGACCTTCATCAACGGCAAGCTGGCCAGGGTCACCCCGATCACCACCGGCAAGCCCGGGTTCATCACGCGGTCCGGGGTCAAGGTGATCATCGAGAAGTTCCGGCACAAGCGGATGAACTCCGAGACCGTCGGCATCAACCGCAACAGCCCGGACGCCTACGACATCAACGACGTCGAGTACGCCATGCGCGTCACCTACAGCGGCGAGTTCCTGCACGCCGCGCCGTGGTCGGTGGCCTCCCAGGGGCACGCCAACGTCAGCCACGGCTGCACGGGCATGAGCACCGCCAACGCCGCCTGGATCTACAACATCAGCAAGCGCGGCGACGTGGTCGAGTACACCGGCACGAACCGGCCGATGACGCT
>DASTGV010000507.1:0-6659 GCA_035718765.1 Nocardioidaceae bacterium | reverse complement strand
CGGTCAGGCTACCGAGCGCAGTGGAACGTGTTACAGGGCGTGTCTCGAGAAGATGCCGCGTCAGCGGGCGTGGCGTCCGCGCCCGGTCCGGCAAGGCGAGAGCGCAGCGGGCTGCGCCGAGCGCCGACAACGCCGCCGGTCGGGATGCGGGGCCGCGGACGCCGCGGCAGCTTGAGAGACACGACCTGACCCGTCACCGTCCGATCCAGGTGGGGGCAGCCGGTGTCCCGGTTGTCCCCACTTGGTTGAGTGGGGGGCATGAGCGAGATGACGTACCGCCCCCTCGGCAGCAGCGGCCTGATGGTGTCCACGATCGGGCTCGGCACCAACGCGTTCGGCGCCCGGATCGACGCCGAGCAGACCCAGCGGGTGGTCGACGCGGCGCTCGACGCCGGCATCACGTTCTTCGACACCTCGGACACCTACGGGGTCGGCGCCAGCGAGGAGCTGCTCGGCCGGTCGCTGGGCTCCCGCCGCGACGACGTGGTGGTCGCCACGAAGTTCGGCATGGACATGGGCGGCGCCAACGGCCCCGACTGGGGCGCCCGGGCGTCCCGGCGCTACGTCCGGCGCGCGGTCGAGGCCAGCCTGCGCCGGCTCGGCACCGACCACATCGACCTCTACCAGCTGCACCAGCCCGACCTGGTCACCCCGATCGCGGAGACGCTGGAGGCGCTGACCGAGCTGGTGACCGAGGGCAAGGTCCGCTACGTGGGCTGCTCGAACCTCGCGGCCTGGGAGGTGGTGGACGCGCACTGGACCGCGACGACCGAGGGGCTGCGCCCGTTCGTGTCGGCGCAGAACGAGTACTCGCTCTACAACCGGGCCGCCGAGGAGGAGCTCGTGCCTGCGCTCGAGCACCTCGGGATGAGCCTGGTCGCCTACTTCCCGCTGGCCTACGGCCTGCTGACCGGGAAGTACCGTCGCGGCGAGCAGGCCCCCGAGGGCACCCGGCTGGCCGCGGGCAGCCAGGCGCACCGGCTGGCGAACGCCGACTGGGACCGGATCGAGGCGCTGGAGGCGTTCGCCTCCGAGCGCGGCGTCGGGATCCTGGACGTCGCGCTCGGCGGGCTGGCCGCGATGCCGGCCGTCGGCAGCGTGATCGCCGGTGCCACCCGCCCGGAGCAGGTCGCGGCCAACGTGCGGGCCGGCCTGTGGCAGCCGACCGAGGAGGACCTGGAGGCGCTGGCGGGGGTGAACCGCGACCGCGGCGCCGGTATGACGCACGCCTCGTTCACCCGGCGCTGAGGCGTGCTGTGGCCTAGACCGACGCACCGGCCCTGTTTTTACTCTCGAGGGCTCGGGTAGACGCCTTGCCATCTCGGGTGGCACAACGGACCGGACCCCCGCCGGTTCTACATCCCACCGAAGGCGGACAAGCATGACCAGCACACCTGTACAGGTGCTCGGGACCCAGCGAGCCCCTCTCGACGACGTCATGGACGAGCGTGACCTGCTCGCCTCCGTGACCCCGCAGAACAGGACCGCGGTCAGCGCCCGGCTCCTGGAACAGGCCGCGCGCGAGACCGACCCGGTCGAGCGCAAGCGCCTCCAGGACGAGGTCGTGGTGCTGCACATGGGCCTCGCCCGCGCGATCGCGGCCCGCTACCGCGGACGCGGCATCGCCGACGACGACCTCACCCAGGCCGCGTCGATGGCGCTGCTCAAGGCCGCTCGGAACTTCGACCCGACGCGTGGCGTCGAGTTCCTCTCCTACGCCGTGGTGACCATGAAAGGCGAGGTCAAGCGGCAGTTCCGCGACTACGGCTGGATGGTGCGGCCGCCCCGGTCGATCCAGAAGCTCCAGTCCGACGTGAGCCGGGCCGACTCCGAGCTCACCCACCGGTTGGGCCGCTCCCCCAAGGTCAGCGAGGTCGCGGCGTACCTCGACGTGGCCGAGGAGGAGGTCCTCGAGGCGCTCTCGGCCGACGGCTGCTTCACCCCCACGTCCCTGGACACCCCCGTCGGCTCCGAGGGCTCCGGGGTCCTCGGCGAGCTGATCCCCGGCGACGACTCGGCGATGAGCGAGGCCGAGGCCCGGGTGATGCTGACTCCGGCCGTGCGGGCGCTCCCCGAGCGGGAGCGCGAGGTGCTCTACCTCCGGTTCTTCAAGCAGCAGACGCAGGCGCAGATCGCCGAGGAGATCGGCGTCACCCAGATGCAGGTCTCCCGGATCCTGTCCCGGGTCCTCATCCAGCTGCGGGGGCAGCTGGCCTGACACGTCGGTCGGGCGCTGTGGTCCGGACCACCCGGTCCCTGGGAGGAGGCGTGGCCCGGACCCCGGTGCTCGTCGTCAGCGGCCCCGGACGACGTACGTGCGGACGGCGTCGCGGCGCACCTGACGCGCGGTCCAGGGGAAGCTCACCCACCGCTCGCGGCTGAACAGCCGGGTCTGGTCCGCGGACGTCCTTCGGGACGGGTCCAGCGACTCGCCGTAGGTCAGGATCGTGCGCGCCGTCAGCCGGCCGTGCGGCCGGAACGCCACCGCCTGGATGTGCGAGGACCCGTAGCTGACCGGGTAGAGCCGGGCGAGGTTCGCGGCCGGGTGGCGGCTGCTCACCGCGTTGGCGTTGCCCGCGAACCCCTCGCCACCGCCGATCGGGACCGCCGGGGCCCCGTCGTCGCCGGCCACCTGCAGGCTGCCCCAGCGCGCGTCCGGGGAGACGCCCTTGCTCGCCAGGTAGGCCAGCGCGTCCTTCATCGCCTGCACGACCAGCGGGTTCGCGGCGTTCAGGCCGCGTGGGGTGTTCACCGGGTCGGCGGGGTCGAACGGCACCAGCCACAGCCCCTGCACGTCCTGGGCCCGCTTCCAGAACTCCTGGAAGATCTGCGTGCCCACGCTGTCGATGTCGGAGTGACCGTCCCACCGCTTCAGCACGTCGCACGAGTGGCCGCCCTGCGCCGCCTGGCAGACCGCGTCGAGCGCACCGCCCTGGCGGGCGACCTCCGCGCCGTACACGCGGTTCTCGTGCTCGGTGGCCATCAGGGTGCGCTGGCTCACCCTGCGGTCGCGGGCCAGCCCGTCGGTCCCGGCGAGCCGGTCGAGGACGTAGCGGTAGACCATCCGGGTCCGCAGCGTCCGCTCGCACCGCTCGCAGCCGATGATCCCGGCGTACCCCTCGAGCGGCTGCTTCGGGTTGGGCAGCCAGTAGCTGTCGTTGGCGTTGACCACCCAGTCGCGGCGGACCTCCTTCGGCAGGTGGCCCGGGCCGAAGATGCCCGGGCGTTCCGCGTCCGCGTCGCTCTGCCACGCACAGTCGGACTGCGCCCGGGTGCCGTCGAGGATCGGCAGGCCGGCGAGCCGGTTCGTGGCCACTCCGGTCGGGGTCTGGCAGCGCTGCACCAGGGCGTCCGGCACGTTGGGTACGACGGAGTGGTCGGCGTAGAGCGCGTGCCCGGCCCGGTCGGCCGCGATCGTGTTCACCCACGGCATGCCGGCGCCGCGGTCCTGCGCCGCCAGCAGCGAGGACACGTCGTGCGCCTTGGCCATCTCGAAGAACGTGTCCACGGTCCGCAGCTGCTCGGCGTTGGCGTCGCGCATCGCGAAGAAGCTGGTCTGCGACCACGGCATCAGCACGTCGGGCGCGTCCATCACGTAGCCCTCGTGGGTGCGGTAGACGGTCTTCGTCACCGTCGCCAGCGAGCCGTCCGGTCGCCTGACTCGCACCTGCACCGGCCGCTTCCGGAGCTGGGTGGGGCCGTTCTCGGTGAGGTAGGTCGTGCCGGTGCCGGGGACGAGCTTGTACTCGTAGGGCGTGAACCGGTACGCGGTCGAGACCGTGTGGCTCCACGCCACGTTCCTGTTCCAGCCGATGTTGACGACCGGCGACCCGATCAGGCCGGCGCCCGCGACGTCGTAGTGGCCCGGGATGGTGAGCTGGAACTGGGTGAACCGGTAGCGTCCGCGCCAGGGGAAGTGCGGGTTGCCGAGCAGCATGCCCTTGCGGGTCGTGGTGGCGGCCGAGCCGACGGCGGTGGCGTTGGAGCCGAACGGCGCGGTCGCGTCCTTGCCGAGCCCGGCGCGGAGCGCGTCCTTGGACGGCAGGTCGGCCGGCGGGGTCGTGAACCGCGCGGGCAGCCCGTCGGTGGGGGCGGTGGCCGACGGCGGTGCGGCGTCCGTGATCTGCGGCACGAACACCCCGGTCGACGCGAGCAGGTTGGCGCTGTAGATCGCCGACCAGATGTCGAAGGGCGTGACGTCGGGCCGCACCCACGCGCGGCCCCGGCACGACGGGTCGGTGACGTGCCGAGCACCGCCGATCGAGCGGAGGTACTTGTTCACGCCCGCGGCGTAGCCCCGGACCAGCGCGCGGGTCTGCCGCCCGGGCCCGGCCTTCGGGTCGGCGAGGAGGTGCCGCACCACCCCGCGGTTGCGGATGTCGGTGAACAGCGTGTCGGTCTGGAGGTTCGTGGCGTCCAGGGTGACCCCGTCGTCGTAGCGCCGGTCCGGGCCCAGGTAGCGGGACCGGAGGCCGCGGGCCGTCATCACGGTGTCGGCGAGGTTGCAGATGCTGGTGCGGGCGGTGGCGAAGCCCTCGCCGTAGCCGAGCGACTCGTAGTCCTTCGCGACGATGTGCGGGATGCCGTGCTCGGTGATGGTGATGCGGGCGCGGCGTACGCCGTCGACGGGGTGGAGCAGCGAGGCCCGGTGGGCCGCCACGACCGGCGCGGCACCGGAGGCCGGTCCCGCCGCCTGGAGGGCCAGCAGACCCGGAGCGAGGGCGAGTGCGGACAGGGCGGCGATCCGGCGCGAACGGCGCATGGAGGACCTTTCGAACGGGCGTCCCGGGTGGGGCGGTCGCCTGCTCAACGGCCGAGAACGAGAACGGGTTACGGTTCGCCGTTTGTGCGGTGAGGCCGCGGGGTACCGCGTCACGACCGACACGAGAGGGAGTTCCCATGCCGTCCTGGCTGATCTGGGTCATCGTCGCGATCATCGTGATCGCGGTCATCGCCGCCGTCGTCGCGGCGTCCACCAAGCGCAAGAAGCAGCAGTACCGCACCCGCGCCGGCGAGTTGCGCGAGCAGGCGGCCGCCCAGGCGACCGGGCTGCAGCAGCGGGAGGCACACGCCCGCGAGACCGAGGCCCGTGCGGCCGAGGCCCGCGCCGAGGCCGAGCGCAAGCAGGCGGAGGCCGAGCGGCTCGAGGCCGAGGCCCGCGACCGGCACGAGACCGCGGCCGGCTACCGCGACCAGCACGTGGAGAACCTCCGCCGGGCCGACGAGCTCGACCCCGACGTGGACACCCGGGACGAGGCCTACACCGGTCCGGAGACCGCGGTCACGACGGCGGGGACGACTGGGGGGACGACTGGGGACACGCCTGCCGGTACGGCCGAGGGCGACCGGGTCCACGACCGGCTGGGCGGCACCCCCGAGTCCACGGCCACCGCCGAGCACACCCAGCACACCGAGCAGTCCGGGTCGGCCCGGCACGCCGGCCCGGCGGACGACGGGACCACCGTCACCCACCCGGACGGGTCGACCGAGACGGTCACCCCGACCACGGCCGGCGAGCAGGCCAAGGGAGACCCGAGCGACCCCCGGTTGGAGGGTGGCACGCACCGCGCCTGACGCGCCCGCACCACCCTGCGCAGGACGAGGAGAAGGGCCCGGCCGTCCGGCCGGGCCCTTCTCGTCGCGTGTGCTGGGTCAGAGGTACAGGCCGGTCTGGCTGTCTCCGAGCCGGTCGGCGGCGACCGCGTGGATGTCGCGCTCGCGCATGAGCACGTAGGTCTCGGCGTTCACCTCGACCTCGGCCTTGTCCTCGGGGTCGAACAGCACCCGGTCGCCGACCTCGACGCTGCGCACGTGCGGGCCGATCGCCGCCACCCGCGACCAGGCCAGCCGTCGGCCGCCCATTGCCGCCGTCGCGGGGATGACGATGCCGCCGCTGGAGCGGCGCTCGCCCTCGCGGTCGACCGAGACCAGCACCCGGTCGTGCAGCATCCGGATCGGCGTCTTCTCCTTGACCATCGACGGACCTACTTCGTGACCTTCCGCATCACGACGACGAACGTGACGAACCCGAGGACGCCGCCGGCGACCTTGAGGATGTTGTCGGTGCGCGGGTTGCCCTGGGCGTCCACGAAGTGCGCCTTGATGCCGTTGATCTCGCGCCGCACGATCGTCTTCGGGCTGGCACGGTAGGCCAGCTGGTCGATCGTCGCGGCGAGCCGCTCGCGCGTGGACTCGATCTGGCTCTCGAGGGACTCCGGACTGCCGGCGGTTGTGGCCACGTTTCTCCTCGGGGTGTGGTCGGCTGCGGCTGTCTGCGAAGGTTACCCGGCAGCGCGGGCCCGCACCGTGCGGGGATCGAATCCGAACGGCAGCTCCAGGCGGTGCGCCGCCATCAGCGTCTCGTCGGTCAGCACGTCGTACGTCGAGCCGTCCGCGACGATCACGCCGTCGGAGAGCACGACGCTGCGCGGGCACAGCTCGTACGCGTACGGCAGGTCGTGGGTGACCATCAGCACGGTCACGTCGAGCGAGGTGAGGATCTCGGCCAGCTCACGCCGGGACGCGGGGTCGAGGTTGGACGACGGCTCGTCGAGCACCAGGATCTCCGGCTCCATGGCCAGCACGGTGGCGACCGCGACCCGCCGCCGCTGGCCGAAGCTGAGGTGGTGCGGCGGCCGGTCCGCGAAGTCGGCCATCCC
>DASTGV010000506.1:0-6520 GCA_035718765.1 Nocardioidaceae bacterium | reverse complement strand
ACCTTGGCCAGCAGCCCGACGATGCCCGGGGGCAGGCCGGCCAGCGCGACCAGCGCGAACGCCAGCGCCCAGCCGGCCCCGGGCTCGTCGCGCACCAGGCCGCGGTAGTCGGAGAGCCGCTGCCGGGGGTAACGGGTGCCGACGACCGCCGCTACCGCGAAGGCCCCGAGGTTCACGAAGGCGTAGATGGCGAGGTACCCCATCGACGCGCCCACGACCCGCGCGCTGGAGGCGGCGGCGCCGAACGGCACGAGGATGTAGCCGGCCTGCGCCACCGACGACCAGGCCAGCAGCCGGACCGCGTGCTGCTGGCGCAGCGCGAGGACGTTGCCGACGGTCATGGTGAGCGCGGCGAGCACCGCCATCACGGGCGCCCACACGTCCGCGAACGCACCGAGGCCCACGGTGAGCACCAGGATCAGCCCGACGAAGCCGGCCGCCTTGGAGACCACGGAGAGGTAGGCCGCGACGGCGACCGGGGCGCCGACGTAGGTGTCCGGCACCCACATGTGGAACGGCACGGCGGCGACCTTGAAGGCCAGCCCGACCACGGTCAGCAGGGTCCCGGCGACTGCGACCTGGCGTGCCTCGACCCCGCCGGCGAGCGCCGCGTCGATCCGGTCGAGGAAGACCGACCCGGTCGCGCCGTACACCAGGGAGACGCCCATCAGCATCACGGCCGTGGAGATCACCGAGACCAGGAAGAACTTCACCGACGCCTCGGCCGCGCGCCGGTCGCCGCGGCGCAGCCCGGTCATCGCGAAGGCGGGCAGCGAGACGACCTCGAGGGCGACCACGAGCGTGATCAGGTCGCGGGCCGCGGCGATGGTGAGCGCGCCGGTGGCGGAGCTGAGCAGCAGGAAGTTCCACTCCCCCAGCGGGGTGCGGCCGTCCGCGACGGCCACGGTGCCGAGCAGCGCCACCACGGCGGTACCGAAGAGCGCGATCCCCCAGAACACCAGCGTGAACCGGTCCACGACGAACGAGCACGCCGCCGGCCCCTGCAGCGGCCGGACCACGCAGAAGGTGCCGCGCGGCGTGTCCCAGAGCCGGGCGGCCAGGACGGCCGCCACCACCACCGACAGCACGGTCAGGGTGGCCGGCACCAGCGCCCCGCGCCGGCTGCGGGGCGGCCCGGCGAAGGTGTCCACGACGAGCACCAGCAGCGCACCGAGGGCGAGCGCGGTCGGCGGCGCGAGGGCCGTCCAGTCGATGGCCTGGGTCCTCACGGCAGCCCCCCGAAGTAGGCCTTCGCCGCCTCGCTGACCGGGCCGAGCAGCAGCCCAGGGGCAACGCCCAGCAGCACCGTGAGCGCGACCAGCGGCGCCCAGGTGAGCCACTCCATGACGTCGACGTCGCGCCGCAGCGCGCCCGCCTCGACGGTGCCGGGCGCGACCTCGCGGGTGGCGAGCTCGATCGACGGCACCTCCTCGTTGACCGGCCGGACCGCCGCCGGTGCGCCCTGGAGCATGCCGCGCATGAGCGCGAGGAAGTACGCCGAGGTCAGGATCACGCCGAAGGCCGCGATCACCGCCAGCACCGTGTACGTCGGAGCGGGCAGCCCGGACGACGGGTAGACGGCCGCCCGGATCGCCAGCATCTCGCCCCAGAACCCGGCCAGCCCGGGCAGCCCGAGCGAGGCCATCGCCCCGAACGCGAACAGCCCCGCGAGCCGCGGCACCTTGCCGTAGAGCACGCTCAGCCGGGCCAGGTCGCCGGTGCCGTAGCGGTCCTTGATCGCGCCGGCCAGGAAGAACAGCAGCCCGGTGATCAGCCCGTGGGCGACGCTCGCGTAGACGGCCGCCTGCACGCCGCCGACGGTGAACGTCGAGACCGCAAGGACCACGAAGCCCATGTGCCCGACGGAGCTGTAGGCGATCAGCCGCTTGAGGTCGGTCTGCGCGAGGCAGGCGAGGGCGGCGTACACGATCCCGACCACGGCGAGCCCGGCGACGAACGGGGCCAGCAGCCGCCACCCGGGGTCGGTGACCGGCATCCAGAACCGCACGAAGCCGTAGGTGCCGAGCTTCAGCAGCACCGCCGCCAGCACCACCGAGGCGACCGTCGGGGCCTTGGAGTGCGCGTCCGGGAGCCAGATGTGCAGCGGCCACAGCGGGGTCTTGACCGCGAGGCCGAGACCGACGAGCAGGGCCGCGGTGACGCCGGCGGCGCCGGAGGGCCGGTAGCTCGCGGCGATCTGCACGATGTCGAAGGTGCCGGCCTGGGACCGCACGATCATGAAGCCGACCAGCATCAGCGCGGAGCCGAGCACCGTGAAGACCAGGAACCGGGTGGCCGCGCGCCGCCGGCCGGCCTCGTCGTGCGGGTCGCCCCAGCCGTTGATCACGAACCACATCGGGATCAGCGCGACCTCGAAGAACGCGAAGAACAGCACCATGTCGAGCGCCAGGAAGCTGCCGAGCACGCCGGCCTCGATGAGCAGCAGCAGCGCGGCGAGCCCGGCCCGGCCGCCGCAGCCGGGGTCGTGGCGGACCAGGGAGACCAGGCAGAGCGCGACGACCAGGGTGCTCATCAGCACCAGCGGGCCGCTGATCCCGTCGAGCCCGAGGTGCCACCGCACCCCGAGCTGCGCGATCCACGGGACGTCGACGTCCGGACCCGGGACCAGCACCGCGGCCACCGACCAGCCGAGCGTGACCAGGCCGCCGAGCACGGCCAGCCCGACCGCGGCGGCCTCCCGCCGGGCCAGCAGCCGGGTCAGCACGGCGAACGCGAACGGGACGGCGACCAGGCCGTTCAGCAGCCAGGCGCTCATGCCAGCAGTCCCGCGGCGACGGCGATCGCGGTGGCGCCCACCACCACGACCATCAGGTAGCCCTGCACGCTGCCGGTCTGGGTACGCCGGAGCAGGCCGCCGATCCCGCGGGCCGAGGCGGCCGCCCCGTCGGCGTACGCGTCGATCACGTCCCGGTCGCCGGCCCGGACCAGCACGGCCAGCCACCGGACGGGACGGACCAGGAAGCGGTCCCAGACCCAGTCGATGGGCGGGTGCGGCACGACCACCGGGCCCCACATCGCGCGGCCGCGGCGCCGGTACAGCACGAGCACGAGGGTGGCGGTGACCACCACGAGCAGCGTCATCAGCACCGAGGTCGACCAGTGGACGAGGTGCTCGCCGGGAGCGCCGCCGATGATGCCGGGCACCGTGACGGCGAGGCCGCCGAGCGCGGTCGGCACCGCCAGCACGACCAGCGGGACCCGCATCGTCGCCGGGCTGTCGTGCACCACCTCCGGCCCGTCCCCGAAGAAGACCAGCAGCCACGCGCGCAGGGAGTACGCCACCGTCAGCGCGGCCGTCGCGACCATCGAGACGACCAGCAGCCAGGCGACCCACGGCCAGACCAGCCGGCCGTGCCGCGCCTCCTCCCACGCCGCGTGGATGATCGCGTCCTTGGAGAAGAAGCCGACCAGCGGCACGACCCCGGCCAGCGCCGCGAAGCCGATGGTCATCGTCACGAAGGTGTCCGGCACCTTGTCCCGCAGGCCGCCCATCACGTCCATCGACGTGGCGCCGCCGATGGCGTGCACGACGGACCCGGCGGCCAGGAACAGCAGCGCCTTGAACGCACCGTGCGCGAGCAGGTGCAGCACCGCCGCGGACCAGGCACCGGCGGCCAGGCCGCCGAACATGTACGCCAGCTGGCTCACCGTCGACCAGGCCAGCACCCGCTTCAGGTCGTGGGTGACCATCGCGTAGACCGCGGCGAGGAACATCGTCACCGCTGCGACCAGGGCGAGGAAGGTGAGCGTCGAGGGCGAGGAGAGGAACAGCGGGTAGGTCCGCGCCACCAGGAAGACCCCGGCCGCGACCATGGTGGCCGCGTGGATGAGCGCCGAGATCGGCGTCGGGCCGGGCATCGCGTCCGGCAGCCAGGTGTGGAACGGCACCTGGGCCGACTTGCCGATCACCGCGACGGCCAGCAGCAGCGCCGGCAGCCACAGGCCGTCGCGCGGCACGGCCACCTCGGTGATGACCCGCAGGATCGTGCTGAGCCGGTAGGTGCCGAACCGGTCGCCGAGCACGAAGATCGCGAAGAGGAGTCCCAGGTCCGCCGTGCGCGTGATCAGGAAGGCCTTGACCGCGCCGGCGCGGGCGTCCTCGAGCTCCCAGTGGTGGGCGATCAGGAAGTAGGAGCACGCGCCCATCAGCTCCCAGCCGACGAGCAGCAGCCAGAGGTCGTCGGCGCTGACGACGACGGACATCGCGCCGGTGAAGATCGACACGAGCGCGGCGTACGACGGGTAGCGCGGGTCGTCCGCGAGGTAGCCGAGGCTGTACACCTGCACCAGGAACGCGACCGTCGTGGCCAGGATCAGCATCGCGGCGCCGAGCGGGCCGACGTAGACCGCGAGCTCGATCGGCGGGCCGACGGTGCGGGTGGAGGTGAACACGTGCGCGAGCGGCGGGGCGTCCCCGAGGTGGGCCAGGGCCACCACCCACGCGAGGACCAGGCCGAGCGCCGACCCGCCGACCGAGATGCCCTTGGCCGCCACGTCGGACCGGTGCCCGGTGAACAGCGTCACCGCGGCCGTCACGAACGGCACCACCAGCGCCGCCAGCAGCACCCAGCTCACGCGACCCCCTCCGACGCGGCCTGGGGTGCCGGCAGCTCGGCGGGGTCGTCCCGGTCGGCGAGCTCCCGCAGCTCGTCGACCTCGATGTGACCGTGGGTGCGGAACACCAGCAGCACGATCGCCAGGGCCAGGCCGACCTCCGCGGCCGCGATGACGATCGTGAACAGCGCGAAGGTCTGGCCGGCGTGCAGCACGTCGCGCAGCTGGGCGTCGAAGGCGACGAAGTTGATGTTCACCGCGTTGAGCATCAGCTCCACGCCCATCAGCACCAGCACCGCGTTGCGGCGGGACAGCACGCCGTAGACGCCGATCGCGAAGAGCAGGCTGGCCACCAGCAACGGCCACCACAGCGGCATCAGCGGTCCCCCCTCGCCGCCGAGCTGTCGGCGCGGAGACGGGACAGCGCGATAGCGCCGACCAGGGCCGCGAGCAGCAGCACGCTGAGCACCTCGAACGGCAGCACCCACACGGTGAAGACCGCGGTCCCGGTGGCCCCGGCGGACCCGACGACGGTGTGGTCGAGGTCGAGGCGGACGTCCCGGAAGCCGGCGACCACCGTCACCGCGAGGAGCACCCCGACGAGCCCCGCGACCAGGGCGGCGGGAAGGACGCGCCGTACGGTCAGGTCGGCCTGGCGGCCCGTCGGCGCCCGGGTCAGCATCAGCGCGAACAGCAGCAGCACCACGACCGCGCCGACGTAGATCAGCACCTGCACCCAGGCCACGAACTCGGCTGCGAGCACCAGGAAGATCCCGGCGACGGAGCCGAGGGTGACCACCAGCCACAGCGCTGCGTGCACGAGGTGCGGGGTGGTCACGACCAGCAGCGCCGAGCCCAGCGCCACCAGCGAGAGCAGCACGAAGATCGCCTCGACCCAGCTCATCCGCGCCCCTCCCCCGCCGACTTGTCAGACCCTGGGGCGGCTATAGCCGCCTGAGAGTCTGACAACTCGGCGGCGCGGGTCCGCTCGGCGGCCTTCTCGGCGGTGCCGATCTCCTTCGCGGGCTCGGCGTGTACGTCGAGCGCGGCCGGCGCCGGCACCGTCCACATCCACTCGCGCAGCCGGTCCTTCTCGTGGGTCAGCTCGCGGATGTCGAGCTCGGCGTACTCGAACTCGGGGCTCCAGTGCAGCGCGTCGAAGGGGCAGACCTCGACGCAGATGGAGCAGTACATGCAGATCGAGAGTCGATCGCGAACCGGTCCAGCACGTTGCGGGTCTTGTCCTTGCCGCCCTCGGTGGTGGCCGGGACGACGTCCTTGTGGGAGTCGATGTAGATGCACCAGGCCGGGCACTCGCGGGCGCAGAGCATGCACGAGGTGCAGTTCTCCTCGATCAGCGCGATCACCCCGCGCGACCGTGGCGGCAGCTCGGGCAGGGCGTCCGGGTAGTGCGCGGTGACCGACCGGCGCCCCATCGTGCGCAGCGTGACGGCGAGGCCCTTCGCGAGACCGGAGCCGGGCATCCTCATGCCGTCATCACCACCCCGACCGCGGTGACCGCGAGCTGGAGCAGCGCGAGCGGGACCAGGCCCTGCCAGGCGACCCGCTGGAGCTGGTCCTCGCGCATCCGGGGGTAGGCCACCCGCACCCAGATCACCACGAACGCGACCGCGAACGTCTTCACCAGCGTCCACAGCCAGCCGATGCTGTCGGAGAACGGCCCGTGCCAGCCGCCGAGGAACAGCACCGTCGTCAGCGCGCTGAGCACGACGATGCCGGCGTACTCGGCGAGGATGAACAGCGCGAACCGGAGGCCGCCGTACTCGGTGTACGGCCCGAACACGATCTCCGCGTCCGCGACCGGCATGTCGAACGGCGGCCGCTGGAGCTCCGCGAGACCGGCGACGAAGAACACCACGAGCGCGATGCCCTGCCACAGCAGCCACCACGGGTGCCAGGCCTCGACGATCCCGGTCAGCGACAG